>CAZACO010000283.1:0-5826 GCA_964483185.1 uncultured Desulfobacteraceae bacterium | reverse complement strand
TCACACAGAGACACAAAGCACACAAAGGGTTTTTTTCTTTAAACCGCCAAAAAAAATGCCCGTCTCTTTGTGTTCTTGGTGGCTTCGTGTGAGTCAAGAAGGATTTATCATACAGAGCCACAAAGAGATTTTCTTGTTTTTTGTGACAGAAAACTTGGAAATAAGGTACTAAAGTGCCTAAAGCCCGCCCTGGTGCGACACGTGCATCCATATTGGTTATGAATTATGTGTTACTCAAAATCTGAATTCGTGAGTATTCAGTATCGGTGTTCGGTCTGGGCCAGGGTTGTGGTACGCCTTCGGCGATTCAATCTAAAAAAAGACAGCCTTGTTTAGACCAGACAGTAGGGAAATGCCCAGAGCGTATCTGCCTTTTTCACTAAAAATGACCGAACCCTTAACTTTCGGAACTCGAAACAAAAGACCTCACCGACCACTGAACCGGTCTTTAAATGGTCAAGATCCCTTAACTTTAGTCACTTTAGGCACTTTAGCTCACTTTAGGCACTTCCCGCTATCTCCTCATCCGTTAGATAGCAGGCCGGGTCGGGCGCCCAGACGTCCCCTGTCACCGCCTCTGCCCTTACCCTGAAATTGCCGCCGCACACGTCCAACCAGCGGCATCCGGCGCAACGCCCCTTGACGTGTCTCTTTTTCTCCTTCAACTTTGCCATCAGCGGGTCGGAAAGATCGGACCATATGTCACTGAAGGGTCTTTCGAGCACATTGCCAAAGCTGTAATGCCGCCAGAACTGATCCGGGTGAACAGCGCCGTCCCAACTGACGCAGCCGATCCCCCGACCCGAACTGTTCCCTTCGTTCATCTCCAGAAGCCGGAAAACCTCTTTCGCCCTCTGACCCCCTTCTTTCACCATCCGGAGGTACAGATAGGGACCGTCCGCGTGATTATCCACGGTCAGGACCTCTTTGGCCATCCCCCGATCGTGCAGGTCTCGGGTCCTGTCAATGATCAAGTCCACCACATTTCGGGTTTCCCTATGGTCAAGGTCTTCGTCGATGAGTTCTGAGCCCCGCCCCGCATATACGAGATGGTAAAAGCAGACCCTCGGGATCTCGTGTGCTTCGAGCAGGTCAAAAATTCGCGGGACCTCCGTCATATTTATCCGGTTGATGGTGAACCGCAACCCTACCTTCAGTCCCGCGTCCTGGCAGTTCCTGATCCCTGCCATGGCATCTTTGAATGCGCCCTTTTTGCCGCGGAAGCGGTCATTCACTTCCTCCATCCCGTCCAGACTGACCCCGACATACGAAAGCCCGACCGATTTCAGCTCCCGGGCCTTCGCTTGGGTGATCAAGGTCCCGTTGGTTGAGATAACGGCCCGCATCCCCCTGCTGACCGCATGCCGGGCCAGCTCAGTCAGGTCGGGACGCGTAAGGGGTTCACCCCCTGAAAAGAGAATCACCGGCGCGCCAAACCGGGCCAGATCGTCTATCAGATCAAGGCCCTCTTGATGGCTCAGTTCTTTCTGAGCCCTTCGGTCATTCGCGTGGGCGTAACAATGGACGCATTTCAGATTGCAGGCCCGGGTAACGTTCCACACCACCACAGGCTTTTTGTCTTCTGAAAACTGAAGGAGATGGGAAGGCAATTCCCCGGATCGTCTGCCATAGCGCAGGGCATCGGACGGCTCCACTGTTCCGCAGTAAAGCTTGGATATTCCGATCATTCATCTTCTCCCATATCATCTGGATGCTGGATGCTGGTTTCTGGATACTGGATACTGGTCGGAGCGAAGCGTAGATCCCGCTGAAAGCGGGACTGGATGAGTGGGCGGTTAGGCCGGATGATGGGGATGCTGTTTTTTCTGCCCTCTGTCATCCGACTTCTGACCTCTGGCCTCTCGCGCCTCATGCCTTGCACCTCGCGCCTAACACCTCCATCACCCGTAACCCGTAAACATAAATCATACCAGAACAAGCGGCAATACCGCAAGCCTTTTAGGTTCGATAGCAACCGCTGAAAATCAGGAGTTGCATTTCTGAATCGTTCCGTTTAAAATTATGTTGAATACATTATCTCTCTAACAAAAAAAATAGATGGAGGTAAAGGTATGAAAGGGAGGTTAAGGTGGTTTGTGTGTCTCATGGTGGTGATGGGCGTCTTGGCCACGCCATTGCTCATGGCAGCGCCCGCTTCAGCGGACAAGCTCTCTAATGCCATCGAGAAGGGCATCACCGACGGGAAGATCGACAAACAGGCAGAACCCGGGTTCTTAGGGATCCCCGGTGCCCCAAAGGTCAATTATATCATAGGGTTCCTTTGGGCCATATGGGTAGGGTGGATCTTTTCAACGGTCGGGGCCTTCGGCGGTATCATGGCGGGGGTCGGGCACATCACCATTTTCGGTCTTGGTGACTATGCCAAGAGTTTTGGCAAGGGCTATCCCGTAAACAAACTGGTGACCGACTCCATCCGGGTCTCCAACCAGTGGCTTGTGGGGCTGAGCGGCCTCATCTCCAGCACCAACTACTACCGGATGGGCCGACTCGTCGCCCCTCTGGGGATATGCCTGGCCATCGGCGGGGTGGGAGGCTCCTGGCTCGTACCGGACCTCACCGCAGGGAAGATCAGCCTGAAGGCCTATATCGGATATTTCGGCATTGCCGTCCTCGCACTCGGCATTATCCTCTTCCGCGAGACCACCAAGGGAGGCCAGGCCAAGCGGAAAAAGGCAAAAGAGGCCGCAGCCGCCTTTGAAAAAGAGGCCAAGAAAGGGGGCGAAACCACAGAGGGGGTCAAGGTGCTCCAGGGGAGCTGGATCATGATGTTTATTGCCCTCGGTGTAGTGGTGGCCAGCGCCCTGTGGGCCAACCTCGCCGGCGGGGCCAAGTGGGTGGCCTACCTCCTGGCCCTAGCAGGCTGGGCCATCACATTCTTTGTCGGCACCATCCGTTTTACCTTTTTCGGGGTTGAATTTGAGTTCAAGGCCTTTATCCCGATGCTCGGCGGCATCTTTATCGCGGCCCTGGCCTCATTTCTCGGGGTGGGCGGCGGATTCCTCTATGTACCCTTTCTGACCTCGGTGGCCGGCCTTCCCATGTTCCTGGTGGCGGGCACCAGCGGCCTTGTGGTGTTGGTGGGTATGATCGTTTCCATTTTCAGCTATATGGTGGGGAAAGGTGTGCCGGTCCAATGGGGCTTTATCGGGGCCGAGCTGGTGGGCATCTTTATCGGGTCCATGATCGGGCCGCGTACATCCAAGTATATTCCGGACATCTGGTTGAAGCGACTCTTCGTGGTCCTCGCCTTCTATGTGGGCATCCGTTATATCACCAAGGGCTTCTTGGGTTACAGCATTGTCCCGCCTTTCTGATCCGATGTCCTTATCCGGGGCGCCCCCGGTTTACTCGATCCGGGGGTCCATTTAAGGGGCCTCCTTCAGATGGACGTTCTTTCAGGACTTATTGAGGCGGTGGATTCCCTCCTGATCGCTCCTTACCGGTGGCCGGGAAATCCTGTGATCGGCTGGTGGACCGGCACCTGTATCCTGGCCGTATGGACCGCTCTTTTGGGCAGGCTGACCATCGCCATGGTCTTCCGGGTCAACCGCTCCCACATCGAAGAGACGGTTCAGGAGATGTCCCAACGTCACAATCAGTCAATAAACGCCCTCAAGGCCGGCGACCGGGCGGCCTACAAGTCGATCAATAAGTTGGCGAACGAGGCCTTCGGCAGGTCCTTCTTCATGCAGGTGGCCATGGCCTCCGCCTCCCTCTGGCCGCTTCCCCTTGCCCTGGCCTGGCTTCAGATGAGATTCTCTTCTATCGACTTCCCCATCCCCGTCACCCTGCCGCTGATCGGCAACAGCGTGGGCTATGCCTTTATCTTCATCCCCCTCTATATCTTAGTAAGGATTACCTTGGGAAAGTTAAGGTTCCGCAGAGCGCAAAGCGTATAGCGGGAAGCTCCATACCCCCTGCGCCAAGCTCCATGCCCTTTGCTCCATACTCCATGCTCTTCTATACGCTACCACCCCTTGGTCCACATCTCGTCATCTTCATAGACCTTCTCATCTTCCAGATGGGCCTCCTCCGCGTCCTCCTCGCTCATGCGCGGGGGATTGGGGTCGTTGAGCAATTCTTTGTAGTATTCATGCTGGATCAGGAGGCTCATGATCTCATTGGTGCCGGTCCAGATCTGTGAAAGCCTCGCGTCCCGCACCATCTTTTCGACGGGGAACACGTTGGTATATCCGATGCCGCCCACCATCCGCATGGCCTGGTTGCAGACCTCCCAGCACATATCGGTAGCAAATTTCTTGGCTTCACTCACCAGACGCCGTGCCGACGGAAGGCTCAGATCCGCTGCTTTTCCGGCCGCATGGGCAATGGCCCGGGCAGCATCCAACATCGTAATGCTGTCCGCTACCTTGAAACTTACAGCCTGATAGTCGCGGATCTTCCTGCCAAATGCATAGCGGCGGTTGGTGTAGCGGGTTGCCACCTCAAGGGCCGCACGCGCCAAGCCCAAGGCGCCTCCTGCCGAGGTCAGGCGCTCCGGGACCATCATGGTGTTGAAGATCTGCGCGCCCCGGTTCAGTTTCCCGATCAGGTTGGAAACAGGGACCTTCACGTCCCTGAAAAGGAGCCGCCCGGTCCCGCCTCCCCGTGTTCCCAGGAGATTGTAGAGGTGTTTGGCCTCGACCCCTTCCCGGTCCGCCTCAATGAGAATAAGGCTGATCCGTTCGTGGGGTTTTCCCTCCGGGTCGGTTCTGCAGTACACCACAAAGAAGTCCGCACCGCTTGCGGCCACCACAAACCGCTTCTGGCCCTTTACTACAAAATGATCGCCCTCGCGTTTCGCCAAAGTGGTGGCCCCGAAAAAATCAGAGCCTCCCCGCGGTTCGGTCAGGGCCTCGGCCGAGACAAGGTCTCCCTTCAGCATCGGCCTCAAAAACCTCTCTTTCTGATCTTCTGAGCCGAATGTGTGAAGGGCCTCCCCCACAATGGAGGGCATGGAAAAGGCACAGCCCAAGGCCATGCCCAGGACCCCGATCTCTTCCAGGGCTGCGATCTCGGCCGTCCAGTTGAGCCCCCGACCGCCGTACACCTTTGAAAACCGCAATCCCAGCAGATTGCGCCTCCCCAGGGCCTCTACGAATTCCCTTGGATACGTAATTTCATCACGGTCCATCTTTTTGAGCAGATCGGGGGGCACATCCTTTTTCACGAACTCCCTGACTTCCTCTTTGATCCCCTTTTCTTCATCGGTCAACAGCACATCCTGCAACATAATTCTACTCCCCCTTTCATGTCGTCATCATCTAAAGAACAATCCGGACGTATGCGGATGCGTAGACATTCCCTGGTTCCCTGCCCGGCGGGAACTTCGAGAGCGATCCCCGCCGGATTCGGGGCTACCTTTTTTCGGTGCTGCTGAAGTGCCCGAGAGTATACATCCTGCAGTAGACTTTACCCCAACGTTGCAGGATGCCACCTGCAGTGGATTCCAGGGATGCATTAAAAAATTGGAAAATAGTCTGTATTTATAGTCCGTTAAGCCTATTTTGGCATTTTATTTATGCAACGAAGGGGTTTATTAGCATATATGCTTAAAAAATACAAAAATCAAGCTGCGTTGCTTGAAAACCGCTCTTGGTTATCTCGCAAAGATGTACCCGTACAAGATTCAAATAGACTGGGATCCTACATCTGGAGCATCTTTTTAGACACCCGGCAGGTGACGGATGCCAGATATAAACCTCTGTTTTTCAGAGAAAGTGCTAATGCCAATGATAGGAAGTCTTCATCTCAGCTGACAAGAAGGCCAGGCTGATTTTATCACCTATTTCCCTCTCAAAACCT
>CAZACO010000282.1:0-5830 GCA_964483185.1 uncultured Desulfobacteraceae bacterium | reverse complement strand
CATTTGATTCAGAGCATATAAACAAATTACTTTCTATTGCCGACATCAAGATGCAAGCTATGATATGGCTTGGATTAAACTGTGGATTTGGTTGCACAGATTGCGCGTATCTGAGATGGTCTGATCTTGATCTTATAAATGCCAGAGTGATATTACCAAGAAGAAAAACCGGCATTTATAGAGATTTACCTTTGTGGCCTGAAACTGTTAAGTCACTTCAAAATATTCCCAGAAAAGGAAGCTTTGTCTTTTACACTTCCAAAGGTAAGCCATATATACATACGAATGTGAGGATTAATGACAACGGTAATGAAAAATATACCGTTACAAATTTAATTTCCACAAAATTCCGAAGGTTGATTATAAGAGCTGGTCTTAATGTGCCCAAAGGAACAGGATTTTATACATTGAGGCGGACAGCTGCCACGATAGCTGCAAGGTCGGGTGATCCGTTTGCTGTCCAGAGACTACTCGGTCATGCAAATTTAACAATGGCCACAAGATATGTACAGGATATTTCTGCTCAGACAGATAGGGTGATTGAAAACAGCAGGGAATTTCTTATTAAAAACGATGTGTAGTTTTTTTATCTTATTCTTCCTTCGTAATACTACGACTATAAGCGAAATTAATTAAGACCTTTGGTATTATGCAAAAATCATTGTACACCTTCGAAATCGGGTTAAATTAAATATGGCCAACTTAATAAAAAGTATCACTATCTAATTCGATGATAGTCATGAAATTGTTTCCATTGATTAGGCTGTATATAGGGTCAATTAATGAACCTTTTCCAATTTGTGTTCTTATCAAGTATCGTGAGGGACGGGCAAATTGCCACGCACGGTTATGTCAAGCAACTAATCGTCAGATCCAGTTTGCTTTCTTCTTTTTAGCTGAATAAAGTGGTTCTCATTCTTACTGCGTTTATAAGTTCCAATAGGTTGCTGTTCTCTTGTGTGATAGAATACGGAAACCTTGTCATTGGGTATATCAAAAGCTTTGCTTTTGAGAATTAGTCGTATTCGCGGCACGATTTCCTGCTCTATTACCCATTGTTGTTGAGGCCAAATAGCCAGAGAAACACGTACAAAACACTCTCCCGTTGAAAGAGATATGATTTCTGCTGTCTTTTGTGTTGAAATGATGACTTCTTCGAATTGACTACCGATTTCGTCAATTATTTGTACTATGCAGGATTTCATCTGTTTCGCAGTATCGTCACTTCGTGCCGCTACGTCAATATTTACTTGCTGAGCGCCTCTCATATAATTAGCTACTGTAGCAATATTACGGTTCGGAATGACAACTTTTTGTCCGAAATAATTTCGAATTTTGGTCATTCTAATACCTAATTCCTGGACTATTCCAACGTGCGGCGGTATTTCCACCATATCACCGACATTGAACTGCTCTTCAAAAACAATAAAGAATCCAGTGACCATATCCTGGACTAAACCCTGAGATCCAAAGCCTATTGCCAAACCCACTACCGACAAAGAGGCAAGATATGCTGTATAGTTGATTCCCAGTTCGGTTAGAATAAAACCGATGGTGATAATATAAACTACATACTTTGACAAATTGATTATTAATGAATACATTGTCATCGTTCGGTTCTTGTGATGACCAAATATGAATTTCAAAGGTCCCTTATTGCTGTAAATTACAAAATGGAGGACCGTTTGTAAAATCAGGAGAAATAAACGACAACTGACAGCAACAACAGCAATGACTGCTATTCGCTTAAGCCTGGGAAATAAAGATTTAGCGGATAGATAAGAAAGCCAACCCTGGTAATCGCTAAATCCTTGTATTCTTGTAAATTTCAAAGGTTGTTTAATATCACCACCTGAAAGCGTTAGCTCGGTAGCGGTCAGCTCATATTGATATTTGACTTCGGCGGTATCCGTTTTAAGCGTTACAGTATTTACGTCCAGTACATACTGACCTTTTTGTTCATCAAGATTAAATTCTCCATCCGGCATAAGTTTAAAAACAATCTTGCTGTGACCGATATAACAAATCCACTCCCCGACAAATACAGAACGAATAACACTTTCCTGTTCTGTCCCAATGATGCCACGTCTTTCCTGAGCCATAACAAAGAAGCTGCAAAAAACTAAAATTACTGAAACCAATACAATAGCAGCAAAACGATTTATCGAGAAAAAACTTGATAATTTGTGAAAATCCGTGTCAATCCGCAAATTCATTTTTCAATCCTTAAGCTATTATTAGAAAGTATTCACGCCCATCCTTCAGCTGTCAGAGCGTCGTGAAGTTTCTCTGGATGATGACGGCATTGAAACTCAATACGCAATGCCTACAAGTGTGAGCAAAACACTACCGGTTATTTTATTTCTTTATCTGATCCCATGAGCACTCATATGCTCAGCATTCTATCGGTATAGTAGTGGCAGCCGATTGCCTTGAGGGCCGAAGTCAGTTACACTTTAAACTCAAAACCATCATGGTCTACAGCTATACCAATGCGAATCATTTCTCCTTTACACTCAGTGCTTCGAAGCCGGAGATGACGTCAAATAGTTCCTCGTCGATACCACTCTGGCGCAAACGATGAAATGTCCCGTTCAGATCCTCTAGTAATTCATCTATATTTTTGTCGGCGCGTTGCATCGCAGCCAGGCGGCTCGCGTTCTCGCTCGCGAGAGATTCGGCGCACGCCCGGAAGAGTGAGACAAAAAGATATTCACGGATGAGCGCCCGCAAAGTCGCAGTGCCGCCATCCATGATCTCAGGCAAGTTTCCCGTCGGCCAGGGAAGCTCGGCCAGTTTACGTCGCCAGTTTTCATCCAGCGGTAGCAGTCGCTGACTGACGGGTGTATAAACCGCTCCTGACTTAGGGCGGTTGTAGAAGAGGTAGAGTTCGTTGGTTTTACCCTCTTTGTGGCGTGTTTCGCTCTCTATAAGAATCTGTCCAACGAGCGGAATGACAGCCTTTACGGAGTTAGGCACTGTGAAGAGTCCCATCAGCGGCAAACCCGCGTCCGCCAGACGAGCATGAACACGCTCTCCGACAGCCCATACTTTGGATTTGCCGGGCAGAGCTGCCAATGTCTTGACTGCATAGCTGGCGACAACATCGTTGAACTGGCCCACCAGTCCCTGGTCGGATCCAAAAACGACCGCGCCGATAGTGCCAGTAACTGTTCGTTTTTTTTGTTCTGCAATCAAGGACGCCATCCCTCTTTCCCTGAAGCATGCGCCCAAGCCCAGTTCCACAGTGCTATAGTAGTCGGCCAACGCACGCACCGACTTCTCGTATTGTCCGATACTTGATGCGGCTACAGCTTTCATCGTGCGGACAACGGATTGGAGGTCTTCGGCTCCGCTGATCTTTCGACGCAGGCTCGCTGTGGTGTCACTCATGACTTCTCCTCGGGTTCAGGATTAGACTTGGGATTGGCTTGGGGTATCGTATTCTCTTTGGCCTCTTGATTCTGCTCTGGCGTGGGCTGGAACTTTTCGAGCGACTTTCGGGCGATTTCAATAATTGTCGTGCGATCCTCGTCACTCAATTTTTCCGCGGTATTCAGTCGCTCGCCCACATCCTCCGGGATATTCGCCGCCGATTCATGCACAGCGTGTTCGGCGTCAGTCATCTGGTCAAGCGGCACACGGTCGAAGTGTTCTGCGGTCAACGCCAGCAGCACGGCGATTTGCGCGGGCACGGACACCGGATCGAATTCAGGCTGCTTAAGGCAGGCGCGAATGCGACGTCCGTGCTCGATGATCTTGCGGGTGTCTTCATCAAGGCGGGCGCCGAACCGGGAAAAGGTTTCGAGTTCTTCAAACTGCGCGTAGGCGAGCTTGAGGTTGCCCGTTACTGCACGATAGGCCGCGCGTTGCGCTTTACCACCAACGCGTGAAACGGATTTTCCGACATCGACCGCAGGCAGTACACCCAATTCAAATAGCGATGGCGAGAGGTATATCTGCCCATCCGTGATGGAAATCAAGTTGGTCGGAATATAGGCGGAAATGTTCTGCGCTTCGGTTTCTATGATGGGCAGTGCTGTGAGAGAGCCGCCGCCGAGTTCCTTGCGCAAGTGCGTCGCACGTTCGAGCAGGCGCGAGTGGATATAAAAGATATCGCCGGGAAACGCTTCGCGACCTGGCGGACGGCGCAACAAGAGAGAGAGTTCGCGATAGGCGCGGGCGTGATGGGTGAGGTCGTCGTAAACAATAAGAACATCTCGGCCCGCTTCCATAAAATGCTCCGCAATGCTTGTCGCAGCATAAGGAGCGATATAAGCAAGCCCAGGCGGATCGTTGCCTTCAGTTACAACGACAACAGTGTAATCCATAGCGTCTTTTTCCTTCAAGGTTGCCACGGCTTTCGCGACGGCTGACGCTCGTTGACCGATGGCGCAATAAATGCACACGACATTCTGGCCGAGCTGGTTGAGGATAGTGCCGATCGCAATGGCGGTTTTGCCCGTCTGGCGGTCGCCGAGAATCAACTCACGCTGGCCTCGCCCAACAGGAATAATCGCATCGATGACTTTGATGCCTGTCTGGAGAGGTACCGTGACAGGTGCGCGGTCCATGATGGGTGCAGCGGGACGTTCTATTGGCAGACGCTCTCTGGCAGTCACTGGTCCGTTGCCGTCAAGTGGCCGCCCGAGCGGGTCGATTACGCGCCCCAGCAATCCATCGCCCACGGCTACGTCCATAACCCGGCCCGTGCGATGGACTTCATCTCCCGCGTGGAGATGCCAGTACTCGCCGAGCAGAACAACACCAATTTCATCCACGTCCACGTTGAACGCAATGCCGAGCACATCACCAGGAAACGTCACTAATTCATCAAAGCCCACACCGGGAAGCCCGGACACCTTGGCGATGCCGGTGGCGACACTGGTGATCGTGCCCACCTCTCGTGGCCTCATTTGTGCTGTGAACGCTTCCCGCACTTGGCTTATTCGAGCAAATGTGCTATCGAAAATCTTTTTTAGGCTCTCAGGTTCCATGTTCATCAACTCTTCGTTTCTGGTTTAGGCTCAGCTTTGGTTTCAGGCTTAGGCTCGGCTTTAGCTATAGGTTTATCATTCTCTTTCAGTAGTTCATCGACACCTTTTTCCATTGATACGAGGTAATCCGATATGCTCCACGCCACTTTTTGTCCATTCGTGGTGAGTTCGATCCCGCTGACCAGGTCCGGCGCAGTCTCGAACCGGATATGGATTTCAGATGAGAAGGTTTCGTTAATTGCATTTTGTATCGCTGCGCGTTGCTCGGCTGGTAGCTCAAAAACGCTACGCACCAGGGCGGGATCAGATGCTGTATTAAGAGCCTCGGCGAGACTTTTTTTCGTCTTAACGTCCATTTCTCGCAAGCGGCGAGTGAACACCTCGCCCAGACGTTCTTCCAAACTCGTTGAGGCGAGATCAGCCAGCGTCTTTCGTGCGATGGCAAATACTTCCTGCTGAGTCCGACGACTGATGGCTTGATTTAGGTTATGGGCGTCGTTTCTAAGCTTTTCCTGTTGTTTTAAACTCAACGCCACAGCTGCCTTCCGTGCTTCTTCAAGGAGCCGCTGACGTTCGGCCTGCGCCTCATCTGTCGCCTTACTCAAAAGCGCAGCGCGCTGTTGGTCAAACTCCTCGTTCTTGTGTTGAAACTCATCGCGTTCCTTTTGGGCATCTGCCTTTTTTGCGTCGGCATCCGCGAGTTCTTTAGTGATACGCTTCTCTCGGGCGTCGATGGCATGCATGATAGGCTTGTAAAGAAAGCGTTTCATCAACCATACCAAGATGGCGAAGTTGAGCGTCTGCGCTCCTACCGTGAACCAATCTATTAACAT
>CAZACO010000281.1:0-5835 GCA_964483185.1 uncultured Desulfobacteraceae bacterium | reverse complement strand
ATGGATGCACGTGTCGCACCAGGGCGGGCTTTAGGCACTTTAGCTCACTTTAGTCATTTTAGGCACTTTTATTTATAACTACAAGATGGCAAAGGAGATGAATAATCATGAGAATACGACCGCGAAGGCTTCGCAGGACCCCTGCCATCAGGGACATGGTCAGGGAAACCAGGTTGTCGGTAAAGGATTTTATTGTGCCTCTCTTTGTGAAGCATGGCCGGAATGTCACGGACCCGATCCCCTCGATGCCCGGGCAGGTCCAGTTTTCTGTAGACACCATCGTCAAAGAGGCCGGGGAGTTGTGGTCCCTCGGTATCCCGTCTATCATCCTTTTTGGTCTGCCAGACAAAAAGGACGCCACCGGCAGCCGGTCATGGGCTGAGGATGGGGTTGTTCAACAGGCTGTCTCGGCCATTAAACAAGAGATCCCCGAAATGGCGGTGATGACGGATGTGTGCCTGTGCGAGTACACGGATCACGGCCACTGTGGCGTTATTTTAAACGGGGCGGTGGATAATGACGCCACTCTGGAACTCCTGGCCCGTCAGGCCGTATCCCATGCAAGGTCGGGCGCGGATTTTGTCGCCCCTTCTGACATGATGGACGGCCGGGTGGCCGCTATCCGAACCGCCCTGGATCAGGAAGGGTTTCAGAACACCGGTATTCTTTCTTATGCGGTCAAATACGCATCTGCCTTTTACGGCCCGTTTCGGGATGCGGCTGATTCGGCGCCCCAGTTTGGAGATCGTACCGGCTATCAGATGGACCCTGCCAATGCGATCGAGGCATTAAAAGAAGCCGAACTGGACATGGAAGAAGGCGCGGACATGATCATGGTGAAACCCGCGATCCCCTATTTGGACATCATATCGAGGGTCAGGGAGATCAGCCTGCTCCCCCTGGCTGCCTACAATGTGAGCGGCGAATACGCCATGGTAAAGGCCGCAGACAGTAAGGGATGGATCGACGGGGAGCGCGTCATGATGGAGATGCTCACGTCCATCAAAAGGGCAGGGGCCGACCTGATCCTGACCTACTTTGCCAAAGAAGCAGCGAAGAAGTTGAGAATGGATACTTGATACTTGATGCGTTCGAACAAAATCAAGATATCACGCAAAGTCGCAAAGAGCGCAAAGGAAACTTCTCAATATAAAAAGGATCTTTTTTTGGCGGTCTTGGCGTCTTTGCGAGAAATATACTTCTTGCGAGACCATCAAGATTGGACTTGAAATGTCTTCTGAAAACATCCAACATCGACCATCGGACATCCAACATCACAGAAATCAGCTTCGGCTCGTGGCCTGGGAGATTACCCGGAAATGTAACCTCAACTGTGTTCACTGCAGGGCAGGGTCTGAGCGGGGTCCTTACCCGGGCGAACTGAGCCCCACGAAGTGCCTCGAGATCTTGGAGGAGATCCGTGAGGTCGGCAGACCGATCGTCATCCTGACCGGGGGCGAACCCCTTTTGCGGGAAGATGTGTTCGATCTTGCTCGAAAAGGGACCGATCTGGGTCTTCGCATGGTCATGGCCACGAACGGGACCCTTTTGCGTCGTGAAATCGTTGAGACGATGAAGGCCTCAGGCATCAAGCGGGTCAGCATCTCTATTGACGGGGCCGATGAACGACAGCACGATAACTTCAGAAAGGTCCCGGGGGCCTATCAACGGGCACTGGAAGGGATCGGGTTGCTCAGGTCGGGCGGCCTGGAGTTCCAGATAAACACCACAGTGACCCGCCACAATGTCCGGGATCTGGAGAAGATCCTGGACCTTTCGGTCAGACTCGGGGCTGCTGCCCATCACCTCTTCCTGCTGGTCCCCACAGGACGGGCCAGGGATATGGCGGACCAGGAGATCGACGCCCTTGAATATGAAAGGGTGTTACACTGGTTTTATGAGATGCGGGATCAGGTCCCCCTCCACCTGAAGGCCACCTGCGCCCCTCATTACTACAGGATTCTCCGTCAGGAGGCACACAGAAAGGGTGAAAAGGTCGATGTTGAAACCTATGGCCTGGACGCCATGACCCGGGGCTGTCTGGGTGGAACATCATTTGCGTTTATCTCCAATGAAGGGGTTGTTCAACCGTGCGGTTACCTTGAGCTGAACTGTGGAGACCTGAAGGCCGCCACATTCCAGGCGGTCTGGCATGACTCGGAAATTTTCAACCAGTTGAGGGACTTTTCCGCCTACAAAGGGAAGTGCGGCCGATGCGAATATCTGAGATTCTGCGGCGGGTGCCGGGCCCGGGCCTATGAAGCGACAGGTGATTTCCTGGCCCAGGAGCCGTTGTGTGCCTACCAGCCTGGCAGGGCTTGATAGTTGTAGCGAAGCGGAAATCCCGTCTTCAGCGGGACTGGATACTGGATGCCCCTTGCACCTCTGACTTTGGACCTTGGACTTTCTACTATGAACAAGACAGACAGAAAGATCCTTAATGAGATTCAGTCCGATTTTCCTATTTCATCCCGGCCATACCGCGACCTTGGAAAACGGCTCAATCTAGCCGAAGACGAGGTGATGGCGGCTGTGGGTCGGCTCAAAGATGAGGGGATCATCAGGAGGATCGGCGGCAATTTTCACTCTTCCCGGCTCAATTTTGTAAGCACCCTCTGCGCAGCAAAGGTCCCTGAGGAAAAGATCGATACGTTTGTTGAGGTGGTCAACAGGTATCCCGGGGTGACCCACAATTATCTGAGAAACAACGCCTACAATATCTGGTTCACCTTTATTGCTGAAGACATGAGGGTCATTGAGGATGCCCTGAAAGAGATTTCAGGGAAGACAGGGATCGCAGAAATCCTGAACCTGCCTGCCGAGAAGATGTTCAAGATCAAGGTCGATTTTGAGGTATAGATTGAAAAAGAGCTGGGCTTGGCCCTAATGGCAGGTTTATGAAGGACAAATGACGAAGGATGAAGGAGAACGCGGAGCGAGGCACCCGCATACAGCATGAGAATTTGACTGTTAAGTATTGAGCAATAAATAATGACGATGGACTTTGGACATGGGACGCTGGAGGCTCCACCTGCAGCCCGCAAATCGTAACCCACCCATAACCCATTCAATGGCCAGTCAACCATTTTACCCTGTTCAATCCATACCGATGAGGACCTTACCGGATTTAACGGGGGTCTCGGAACGACACCCGGGTATGTTACCCCACCGGTCGAAACAGCTCCTCAATGAGAGATTGATCAAGAAAGATACATGATTTCAGATTTGATGCGTGATTGTTTTTGTGGTATAGGGTCTTTGGCAAACCGGGCCTGAACCCAAATATCAGGAGATCTTTTCCGGTAAATTATGCTTATTGTTGTGGGAGGTTGACATGTCCAAGTTGTGGCGCGGCCCTAAATGGCCGGAAGGTGTTCCTTATGAAATATCCGGATATGAGAAGCCCCTCTTTTCTATCCTAGATGATACGGCGCGTGACTATCCAGATAAGACCTATACCATTTTCAACGATTTTACCCGTACGTTCGCCCAGGTGAAAGATACGGCCGACCGCCTGGCCCATTTTCTTGTTTCGCAGGGGATCCAACCGAAGGATCGGGTGGCCATCTTTCTGCCCAACCTGCCCCATTACCCGGAGATCTTTTTTGGGATACTCAAGGCTGGGGGGGTATGTGTGACCTGCAATCCCCTTTACAAGGCATCGGAATTGAACTTTCAACTCAAGGATTCGGGGGCCAAGGCCGTCTTTGTCATGGATCACCCCGGGTTTTATGCCACCGCAGTGAAGGCCATCATCGGTTCTGATGTGGAGACCGTGATCATCTGCAATGTGAAGTCTTATCTCCCCCGGCTCAAGGGATTTTTAGGATCGTTGTTTGGGAAAATTCCCAAGGCCGACCGTTATGAACCGGGCCATCTGATATTTGACGAGGTTGTTAAATCCGCCCGGCCGGAGCCTCCCGAACTTCATATCGATCCGGTCAGGGATGAGGCCCTTGTTCTCTATACGGGCGGAACCACGGGGGTGCCCAAGGGTGCGTGTCTCAGCCATGCCAACCTCCTCTCCAATGTCCTGAGCATCGAGCAATGGGTGCGCATTCCTCAGGATTCAGGGCCGCCGCAGATGGTTGAAAAAGGGGGAGCTCATACCTATTTAGGTGTCTTGCCCTGGTACCACAGCTTCGGCCTGACCCTCTGTATGCTGGTAAGCTGCAGAAACGCCTCCAGGCTGGTCTGCATACCCGACCCGAGGGCCGGGAAACCGCCATTCACTGAGGTCCTCAAGGCGATTGAAAAATACAAAGTAACGGCGGTCGTAGCCGTGCCAACGATCTATTCCGCCTTTGTCAATCATCCATTGATCGACAGGTTTGACCTCTCTTCGATTGTCGGATGCGGTTCGGGCGCGGCCCCGCTGCCGGTTGAGGTCATCAGACAGTTTGAGGAAAAGACCGGCGCGGTTATTTTCGAGGGGTATGGCCTTACCGAAACCTCGCCCGTCATTACCATCAACCCGACCGACCCTGACCGGCGCAAGATCGGATCGGTCGGAATGCCTTTTCTGAGTGTTGACATAAAGATTGTGGATCTGGAAACCGGACTCCAGGAACTGCCCCCGGGAGAGGATGGAGAGATCGCCGCGTCCGGGCCCCAGATCATGCTGGGCTACTGGAACAAGCCCGAGGCCAATGAGGAGGTATTTCGTGAGATCGAGGGAAGACGCTATTTCCTTACCGGGGATATCGGACATTTTGATGAAGAGGGTTTTTTGATTATTACGGATCGAAAAAAGGATATGATTATTGTGGGGGGGTTCAATGCCTATCCCAAGGAGATTGAAGAGGTGCTGTATACCCATCCCAAGGTCGCCTTAGCTGCAGTGGTAGGGATTCCGGATCGTCACACCGGCGAGTCGGTCAAGGCCTTTATCCAACTCAAGGCGGGCGAGGAGGCGACCGAGGCGGAGTTCATCGAGTTCTGCAAGAGCCGGTTGTCCGGATATAAGCGGCCCCGGGAAATCGAATTCAGGGAGTGTCTCCCCACATCGGTTGTGGGAAAGGTCCTGCGGAGGGTTCTTCGGGACGAGGAGATCAGAAAGACGAAGAAGTAGCCAGGATGCACGATTCAGTTGGCAGAAGGCGATTGATGGCCTTTCAGCAGTGAGGATTGTACTATTGGAGGTGAAACCATGTTTAAGAATATTTTGGTCCCTACGGATTTCTCAGACGAGGACAACGCTGCCCTCGATATCGCCGTGAAACTCTGCTCGATCGAGAATGGAAAGATCCATCTACTGCATGTGATAGAGTTTATCGCCAACGCCACTTTCGACGAGTTTAAAGATTTCTACACAAGGCTTGAAAAGAGGTCCTTTGTGGATCTTAATGGCATGATTGCTCAATTCAGGGGGCGTCAGGCCGATATTGAGGCGGCGGTCATATACGGCAACAGGGCACAGGAGATCCTCAGATTTGCACAAGAAAACCAGATCGACTTGATTGTCATGAAGTCGCACAGAATCGATGTGGAGGATAGGGCCCAGGGCTGGGGGACAATCAGTTACAAGGTCGGCATCTTGGCGCAGTGTCCTGTCATGCTGGTTAAATAGACGTCTCGGAATTTCTAGGACGCATTGTAATTATCTATCTTTCGGTGGCACTTTTCTGTGCCACAGGATCTTTCTCCAAATATTGATGGTCCCGTAAAAAGTATGTTTTCTCGCAAAGACGCCAAAAACGCCAAGAAAAGATTTTTTAATATTAACAAGTTAACTTTGCGAGCTTTGCGCCTTTGCGCGAGATGTTGACTTTTTACGAATGCATCAATATTGGTGGGATGATCGAAGCAAACCAGGTTCTATTTTAAGAGCTACAT
>CAZACO010000280.1:0-5843 GCA_964483185.1 uncultured Desulfobacteraceae bacterium | reverse complement strand
AGGCCCTGATAAAGAGTGTGAAATCGTATGATAACCCCTGGCAGCAGCCCCGTGCAGGGCGGACCAAATGGGCCAGGCGGGCCAAGAAGGAGAACCTGATCCAGGAACTCCCGAGAGAGATGAAAAAGACAAAAGGGAAGGTCCTTCTCTTCTTGGGGTGCACGGCCGCGTACGATATCAATGTTAAACAGGTGGCTGTCAGCACGATCAATATCTTAGAGGCCTTGGATGTTGACTATGGCTGTCTCGGGAAAGATGAGAAATGCTGTGGAAGCGTCATGCTCAGGATGGGTGATCCGGAATTTGAACGATTGGCCCGTGAAAACATAAAGATGTTCAATGATCTGGGCATTGAAACGCTCATCAGCTCCTGTGCAGGCTGTTTCAAGACCATCAAGGGAGACTATCCCAAGGTCGGAAAGATGAATTTTGAAGTCCTCCATACCGTGGAATTCCTGCGACGTCTTTATGAGGATAAGAAGCTGATCTTTAAGAACCCTGTGGAAAAACGCGTGACCTACCACGACCCCTGTCATCTGGGCCGGGCCTCCGGTGTGTATGATGATCCCCGATTCATCATGGATAGTATCCCGGGTCTCGAACTCATTGAGATGCCGAGGAACCGCGAATACTCGCGATGCTGCGGGGCCGGTGGCGGTCTCAAATCAGGGTATCCCGACATCCAGAACAAAATGGCCCAGAGACGGGTGAAGGAGGCCGAAGAGACCGGTGCGGAGGAACTGGTCTCAGCCTGCCCTTTTTGTTACCAGGGCCTGCAGGTCGGTATCAGTGTTTTGCAGTCTCCTCTGGTGATGCGCGACATCAGCTTTCTGGTCGAGGCGTCATTGCGGGATGAATCCGGCCCCAGCGGGACTCCAACAAAGGAAAAAAAGGTCCGCAAGGTCAGAGAGCCCCAGGACGTCCCGGCCGAAGATCCTGAGTCTGAAGGAGAATAGATCAGCACCTACAAAAAATATGTGTACTGGCTTGAAGATGCGGAATTTGCCTCCATTGAGTCGCATCTGAAGGGTAAAGGCCTATTCATGCATGAGGCCAAAAAGGCGGTCTGCGTTCCTTTATCTAAGAAAATTGAGATAGGGTTTGTGCCAAAGGATGGCTGGGGTAAGTACACCCTTTGCAGTCGTCAGCTCACATGGTTTAACCCCGCGTGCCGTTACTATGGCCAGTTCCTCGTGATCAGTTCCGGCAGGATCCCGGAGATCGATGCGGGTCCGGACGTTATCATCTGCGAACGTAAATTTAAGCGCCCCAAACCAGCTGATAGAACCGAACAGTTGCGTCTGATTGAGAGGGAAAGTTACCGGAAGGCGCGTCCGGAGGCATGGGAGGACATCGGCAGCCAGGACACCGAATTTCAGGAGAGATGGCTCAAGATCATGGGGGTGAGAGGCATCACTTATGATGAACTGTTCATCACTCACTGCGCCAACCATGCGAACTTTATTGAACCTGCCCACTTCATCAGGGAAGAAAACCGGATTGTGCCCTATTCCATCGCAAAAACCACCCACATCTGTTCCGCCTGTCTCGAGTTCTTTAACATCATCGGCTCACAGTTCAGAAAAAGGCTGGTTATTCCCTGTCCCGGGGCTGTTTTGTTTGCAGGAATGGCCCCCAACAGGTATTATGAGGTTGTTCAGCCCGAATAACTGTTTCAATGGAACATCTCAATAAACCTGGAACCTCTGCCGCGCTCACCAGTGAAGCCGAAGGCAGGGGGGATTTCTTCGGAAAGGAATATCGGGAGGAGACACGTTGCATCCTACTGATTCCCTTGCAACGCATCCTCTGAAAAGGCGCACATAAAGCGCTTCAGTATAACCGCTTCATGTCCGCTCCCAAGGCAGGGCGTCCTCTAAAGCACGCCGCGCCGTCAAAGAGGCACCATGGAAATATATTCCTTTTCGAAGGAATTCCCCCTGCCGGTATTTTTGAAAATACGTTTCAATCAGGCATTCTGTCAACAACCCGAGGATTTCAGTAAAGGGAGCAAGGAGTGTATTATGAAAAAGCTATCGTTTCTGTTCGTTATCATTTCCTTGTTATTCCTGGGCAGCGCATCCCCCGGGGATTGCAAAAAAAAGCCGATAAGGATAGGGTATCTTCAAAGCGATATCCATCAATTGGCCTGCTGGGTAGCGCTGGAAAAGGGGCTTTACAAGAAAAACGGGGTTGACGTGGAGGTAGCCGGCATATTCAAGGCCGGACCCGAAGAGATGAGCGCCTTTGCGGCCGGGGCCCTTGATATCGGCTATGTGGGAGAAGCGCCCGCCACCACTGCCGTGGCGAACCACGTCGCAGGGGCAACGGTCCTGGCCCAGGTAAACACCGAAGGTTCAGCCATTGTGGTGGGAAAAGATGCGCTGGAAAAAGGCATCCACGATCTGGCAGAGAAAAAGGTGGCCATCCCCGGTCATTCCACGGTCCAGGATTTCCTCCTCAAAAAGGCCCTTGTGAAATTCAATGTGGACCCAAAAAAGGTCCACATCATCGTCCTGAAGCCGCCCGAGATGATCGGGGCACTCAGGACAGGGCAGATTGATGCATTTATCGCCTGGGAGCCCTACCCTGCCAAGGCCCAGACCATGGGTGTTGGACGTATCCTGCTTACCTCAAATGAGATCTGGAAAGCCCACCCCTGCTGTGTCCTTGTCGTAAACAACCGCTTCCTCGCCGAACGGCCTCAGGATGCCAGGGCCGTGGTCAAGGCACACGTGGAGGCCACGGATTTCATCAAGGAGTTCCCTGACGAGGCCGTCAGGATCGGTGTGAAATATACCGGAATGGACGCGGCAACCGTCCGTCTGGCCATGAAAAACGTGAACTACACATACGTATTGAGCGTCGACGGGGAGAGAGAATATGTGGATTTTCTTTCACGCCTGCGGTACATAACCATGCCGGATACAACGGCATTTGTGAACACCTTTATCAACCAGGAGATCCTTGGAGACATCATCAACAAATGAGGTTTGATAGGTACCTTTTACCCTTGGTTTTGCTCATTGTCTGGCAGGCCCTCTCTTCTCTCAAGGTCATCCCTGCCCACCTGCTCCCGTCTCCGTTCAAGATTGTTCTCGGTTTGAAGGACCTCGTGGTCATCGGCATGCCTCCCGGGCATCTGCTCCCCTATC
Organism: uncultured Desulfobacteraceae bacterium; assembly: GCA_964483185.1. Classification (GTDB taxonomy): domain Bacteria; phylum Desulfobacterota; class DSM-4660; order Desulfatiglandales; family Desulfatiglandaceae; genus CAZACO01. The sequence goes on along the minus strand of CAZACO010000280.1, from coordinate 2,688 downwards.
ATGTACTCTACAGTCTTTACCGCGTGGCCCTGGGGTTTGCCGGTGCCGTGCTTCTGGGGATTCCGTTGGGTTTGTTGATGGGCGGGTCGCCCCGTCTGCGGCGGATCATCAACCCTCTGATTGAACTCCTCAGACCGATACCGCCCCTGGCATGGATTCCGATCGCCATCCTCTGGTTCGGCATCGGTATGAAATCCGCCGCATTTATTATCTTCTTGGGGGCCTTTTTCCCGATTCTTCTGAACACCATTTCAGGGGTTGTTTCGATCAACCCGATATACTTTGAGGTAGTCCGGACCCTCAATGCGAAAAGAAAGGACGTCTTTTTTAAGGTATTGCTTCCAGGTTCCATCCCGTCTATATTCGTTGGCATGAGGATAGGGGTGGGGATCGGTTGGATGACCCTGGTAGCCGCTGAATTCACCGGGGTCAAGAGCGGTTACGGACTCGGTTACATGATTATGACGGCCAGGGACATCCAGAGGCCGGATGAGATAGTGGCCGGTATGCTGGTTATCGGCCTGATCGGCGTCCTGATCAATGGCGCGCTTCGGATCTATGAATCCAGGATCGTTCGATGGCAGTAAAGAAAGAAGTGCCTAAAGTGACTAAAGTTTAAAGTGCCTAAAGTGGTGGTCGCCTTCGGCGTCTATTTAAATGCCGGGCCTCGGGAATTTTCAGCCGCTGGTTTCTGCGGGTTTGTCGATCTCATAGCAACTCATATTTGGAGCATCAAAACTCACTGACTTTAGGCACTTTAGTTCACTTTAGCACACTTTAGGCACTTACCGGAAGAGGGTGTGATGGGGCTGGAACTGATAGGGCTGACCAAGACCTTCGGAGAGGGAAACTCGGATGCGCCTCTGTATGTGCTCGATGATATCCATTGTCGTGTGGAGGAAGGGACGTTTGTCTCCATCGTAGGCCCGAGCGGATGCGGAAAAACAACGCTGTTGAGGGTGGTCGCCGGACTGGAGGTGCCTTCCTCCGGCAAGGTCCTTCTGGATGGGCGAGAACTCTCATATCAAACGGATAGGATCGGCCTCGTCTTTCAGGAATACGCCCTTTTTCCCTGGCTGACGACAATCCAGAACGTCCAGTTGGGTCTGGAAATAATGGAGGTGCCCAAAAAAGAGAGGCTTGCGGCCGCCATGGACTATATCCACCGATTCGGTCTCAGCGGCTTCGAAGACCGGTATCCCCGGGAGCTGTCAGGGGGAATGCAGCAACGTGTGGCCATCGCCCGGACATTGATCACCGATCCTAAAGTGGCGTTGATGGATGAGCCCTTCGGTTCCTTGGACAGTCAGACAAGAAATGACCTCCAGGCATTTCTGCTCAGGCTCTGGGAGACTCAGAAGGTCACCATTATCTTTGTGACACACAACGTGGATGAAGCCGTTTTTCTGAGCGATGACATCCTGGTGTTATCGAAGCGTCCGGCCAGGATTATCAGCCGGTTCCAGGTAGACTGCGCGAGACCCAGAGATCGAACCGGTACGGCATGCAATGCCATCCGGAGAAGAGTGCTGGAGACGTTAGAAGCAGAGAAAAAGGGAATGTCTTAAAAACAGAGAAAGGAGTATGACCATGAAAATAGTTGGCGTATGTTGCAGCCCGCGCAAGGAGAAGACCACCCGCTATGCCCTGGACGCCTGTCTCAGGGCGATCACCGAAGCAACCCCTCAGGTATCTACCGTGACCATCGATCTGGCAGAGAAGGAGGTCAACCCCTGTAAGGCCATCGGCCTTTGCATGAAAAAACTGGCATGCACTCAGAAGGATGACTTCAATGAGCTCATCCCCATCCTTTCCGACCCTGAGGTTGGCGGCCTGATCGTGGCCACGCCGGTCTACCTCGGCGGCATGAGCGCACAGTGTAAGGCCTTTATGGACCGGTGCGTAATGTTCAGACGAAACGGATTCCTGTTTCGAGACAAGGTGGGAGGCGTTATTGCGGTCGGCGCTTTCCGAAACGGTGGGCAGGAAGCGGTTATCCAGAGCGTCCACGCTGTCATGCTGGTGCAGGATATGATTCTCGTTGGCGACGGCAAACCCGGCGCTCACTTCGGGGGAACCATGTGGAGCGGGCATCCGGACGGCGTTGAGCACGATAATGTGGGTCTTGAAACCGTCCGGAGCCTGGGCCGAAGGGTCGCGGAGGTCGCGCTGAAGATGGCGGGATAGACGTGATGATCAGCCATGTGGTGACAGAGATCCAGAGCCTCGGGGTACGGCTCGGAAAAAGGATTCTCCGGAGACAGGGGGGTGCAGGTCCGGCCGAGGCGGGTACGTTTCTGATCGACGGTATCGCGGTGAGTGTCCCAACGGGGAGTCCCTACGTATCCGCTTCCCCCTATTTCCTCAAAACCGGAGAAGAGGAGGTCTTCCTCTGCAAAGATGGCAAGGCCCTTTTTCCCGTGGAGATCATACCCCGGCCACGGTTTTATGACCAGACCACCAGCGATGGAACCCCCTGCACAAAGATTGCCCTGCTGCATGGAAAGGACTGTCTTGCCACGTCGGTGCTGCAGACCTGCATCTACTGGGACTCCAACAGCCGCTGCCGGTTCTGCGGTATCGAACTCTCTTTGAAGAACCAACAGACCATTTTATTGAAAACACCCGATCAACTGGCAGAGACAGCCCGCAAGGCAAAGGCCCTCGACGCGGTCCGTCATGTGGTCC
>CAZACO010000279.1:0-5874 GCA_964483185.1 uncultured Desulfobacteraceae bacterium | reverse complement strand
AAGGGCATCTCACGGGAATTGGCTGAGGCAAGCGCCTATGCCGAATTGACCGAACGGCTGAGCGCCGGGTTGTATTATCCGGTTTTTGAAGAAAAGGTCAGATTTCACCTGCCGGGAATCTACAGCGGCGAGACCCTAAGGTTTTTGAATTACGAATGGATGCCGGGTTATGTTCGGGCCCATCAAGAAGAACTGAACAACGCCTTGACCATAGAGGAATTGCTCCAGAGGGAAGGCCACCTGAAAAGCGCGGATCTGGCGGAGATCAGGGACTGCGAAATGGCCAGGCACTGGGTCGACGGCTATTCTCTACTCCGGGAAGAGACCGTTAAGGTCCCGGTCAAATTGGTGGCCTATATCCACGGCTCCAACGGGATGGCTGCCGGCAATACCATTGAAGAGGCCATGATCCAGGCAACTTGTGAAATACTGGAACGTTATGCCCAGATCCATATTGTCAAACCGGAAAAGATCGTCCCGTCCATCGACCCCGGATCGGTGGAGATTGATCTGATCCACAAAATGATAGCGTTTTATACCGGATTCAATGTCAGCGTTACCATGAAAGACCTTTCTTTTGACGGAACGCTTCCGGTCATCGGGGTCTTGTATACCAATCGGAATCTGGCCCCGGACCGCCTGGAACACAGGTCCCTGATAGCCGGTGCATCCTTCAACCTGGAGGAGGCCCTGGCCCGGTGCTTCACCGAAGGGATGCAGGGAAAAAAGACCCTTCTATCTCCGAGGCCGCAGTTCAACAAACCCGTGGCCCCCAGATCCCAGGTTGCGGACTATTACATGCTGATGCGATGCGGGATCTCACCCAAAGATATCGGTTTTTTGAAAGAGGGGGATGTCACTCCCTTTCAGAGATGGGTCAAGAAGGACATCTTCGAAGAAATTGAGGGGCTCAAACAGATATTAAGAGGGCTCGGGACCGACTGCATCCTGCTGAATCACACCCATCCGGTCCTGGATTTTCCGGTCGTTCGGGTGGTCATCCCGGGGATCTCGGATTTCCTACCCTTTTTGCCTCCTACGATCCTGACCGATGAAAAGACCAAGCCCTCCACGGCCTGGAAAGGCGAGGCCTTCAAGAAAATCATGCAAAGCTTTTTCGCCAATCAATGATCCCTATCGAGGGTCTTTTTTTTATATAGCGATGGCCTTCTCTCAGGAAGGAAATATCTCATCCTGTGCTTTCTTACATCCTGGAGGATCTCATCCCTGAGTTCAACATAAAGGATGTTTTCTCTTTTCCCCACGTACTGTGCCGATAATCGGCCGTCCGGCCCAAAGGCCACTGCAACCCCGGGAAACGTGAGACTTCCCCCGGACGCTCCCACCTGGTTACACGCTATCACAAAGACCCCGTTATCAAAGGCCCTGGCCGGGAGATGCCTCAGCCAGCTCTCCAGTTTTTCCTTCGGCTCCCCCCTTGGGGAGGCATGGGGGATGAAGACAATGTCGGCCCCCATGAGGGCCATCTGTGTGCTGAGCTCTGGAAAGTGGCCCTCATAGCAGAGTTGGACGCCAAACAGGGTCTTTCCGGCCCTGAAAACGTCGATTTTCTGCCCCGGACGATAGATGGTTGTCTCAGTAGGGCCGAGGTGTGTTTTCCGGTAACAGCCGATCAGGCCTTCAGGACCTGTTATGATCTGGGCGATGTAGGGCTTCCCCTGATTTACGACCTCTATGAGACCCCCTATTAGGACGATCTTTCTGTCCCTCGCTATGAAGACCAGCCGATCCACGATCTCCTCCAGCTTATCACGCCGATAGATATGGCCGGGAGATTCCTGGATGTAGCCGGTTACAGAGAGCTCGGGGAAACAGATGACATCGGCCCCGTTTGCCGAGGCCTCCCGTGCCATGGCCTCCATCCTGTCGAGGTTTTTATCAACTTTTCCGGGAATGGAATGCATGCAAACAGCAGCGATCTTCAGATCGTCCATAGATCAATATCCTCCCAACACGGATCGGCGGGCGAGGAACTGAAAGAGATGCCCCTTAGCCGGATCGCGTCAGCAGCCGTTGATTACCATTTTTTGTCCTTTTTAGTCAAATTTGATTTAACATCGAAAACAGTATTGCAGAAAACCTCTTTGACAAGCGGCCCAGGTTTGTATAGGAAACAGGTAGCTATCTTGGATGAATCTGGCAGGTTTTGGATTTCCATCATTCGATGATGAACGTTCGACCTGCCCGCAACGCCTTTGAGTCGATTTTGTAGGATGTCATGATGTCTCTGCCCAAGGACAATGCTTATCCCACCATCGTATATTGTGCAAGGCAGGCGGGTGTTCGACGTTCATCTTTTTCCACTATCTTTGCTTAGGATTTGAAAAACGGTATGTTCTTAAGAACTCCGGCTCAGGGAATTCCTTTCCCGCAAAAGCGGGATCTTCGACTCAAGGAATATATTTCCTTTCCAAAGGAACCCCCCGAGCCTACGTGGCTGATGACGGCAAGCCCCCTGGTTTTTGAGAAGTTGCGAAAGAAGAGTATAACAAATTGAAAATACTACTCATATATACCTATTGTCTGGAAGAGAGGGTCCATGAGGAAGATGTGGGGGTCCCCCCTATCGGACTCTATTATGTGGGCGCGATCCTGAAGGAAAACCATTACGACTGCGAGATACTGAACTGGCAGCATGTCGACAGGACACCGGAGTTTATCAGGGAGACGCTGGCAGAGAAGGCGCCGGACGTGATAGGCTTTTCAGTCCTCCATGCCAATCGGTGGGGCGCCATAGAGATCGCCCGGATCTCAAAAGAGGTTGATCCATCAATAACGATTGTATTTGGCGGCGTCGGTCCCACCTTCTTGTGGGAGCACTTCCTGACCCATTTCAGAGAGATCGACTACTGTGTCTTAGGGGAAGGCGAGGTTACGTTCTTGAAGTTGATACAATCGATCGAGAACAGGGATTCAGACGCGATTGAAACGATCCCCGGGATCGCCCTGAGAAAAGGGGGGGCTGTTACCAAGACCAAAGACCCGGTGGCGATCAGGGACCTTGACCGCTTGCCAAATCCTGCAAACCACTTCAGATATCAACATGTTACTTCTACACGAGGGTGCCCTGGTAACTGCACCTTCTGCGGCTCGCCGAGGCTTTGGGGCCGGAAGGTCAGGTTCCACTCACCTGGATATTTCGTCGACCAGTTGGAACGTCTCTACGAAAAAGGGGTCGGCTTTTTTTATTTCTCTGATGATACCTTCATGCTCAAAAAGGATCGGGTGATAGAGATCTGCAGAAAGATCCTCGAAAGGGGCCTGAGGATCTCGTGGGCCGCTATATCACACGTCAATTTTGTGGATGAAGAGGTCCTATCCTGGATGAGAATGGCAGGATGCACCCAGATCAGCTATGGGGTCGAGAGCGGTTCCGAGAAGATACGGGATCTGTTGAACAAGAATATCCGGACCGACTCGATCAAAAAGGCATTCTCTCTGACAACCCGCTACGGCATCCTGTCACGCGCCTATTTTATCTATGGATGTCCTGGGGAAAACTGGGACACCATCCAGGAGACCATCGACCTGATTCATGAGATCAAGCCCCTCAGCATTATCTTCTATATCCTCGACATCTTTCCCGGAACGGCCCTCTATTCTGATTATGTCAAGCGATCAGGGGCTACGGACGATATTTGGCTCAGGCAGATTGAAGATATCATGTATTTTGAAACAGACCCGGATTTGACCGAGGAATCGATCCTTGCCTTTGGCAAGAAGTTGAGAACCGAGTTTTATAACAGCCTCCCATCCTTTGTGGATACGATTGAGTTAGTAAACAAAGAAGGCTTTTCCGAACTGCATGCCGATTTTCTGTCACGACTCGGCATGACATTCAGTCACGGGGACTATGCCGGGATTGAGGCCATCCCGAACAAACAGGAGACAGCGGCAAAACTGTATCAACGATCCCTGGAATATGGGCCCAACGATCGGGCCTATCTGGGCCTGGGGATCATCCGGCAGAAGGAGAGAAATTTCCATGAATCTGTCCGCATCCTTTCCGAGGGGATTCAGCATTTTCCAGACAATGAGCCGTTACATATCTGCCTGGGGCTGAGCCATATGAACCTGGGCCGATATGCCGAGGCCCTTTCATATCTCGAGAAATTCAGGCACTCGAAAGAGGTAGCGCCTTACATTGCGGAGTGCCGGAGGATATTAGAGGGGGCTAAGTGAGTGATTAGAGAAGTGAGACCGCTTCTGTTTTGACTTCCTACAGGTGCATTTCGCGTGAATTCGCTCTTATGGACGACATAAATGAAAAACCGGGAAGTGGTTTATTTTCGATGAAGCCTAATAACCTCCGGTTGCGTAGAATCACACTCTGGTCTTTAGTGGCTGCTTATACATTGGCCCTCCCGTATGTGATAGTCGTCTATCAATCCATTGAGAGCCAGTTCTCTCGGGAAATTGCCGGAAAAGTCCCCCTGATGATTATCCTTCTTTTAGGGTCTGCATACACCTCCATAGGGTTTATGATCAAAAAGGGGACGAGATTTCTGGGACGTCTTGTTCCCTGTGCAATAATTGCCTTTACCCTCATCAGCCTTGAATCCAATCCAAACAAGCAGATTCATATACCTGAATATATCTTGATGTCCTGGCTTGTCTTTCAGGCCCTTGCCCTCGATTATAGAGGAAAAGGGATATTGACCCTGGTTTTTTTGATCTCATCCATGCTGGGCGTGGTAGACGAACTGGTGCAAGGGATGCACCCCACTCGTTTTTTTGGGTGGTGGGATATGACGATTAATTCAGCATCGGCAGGGATGGGCGTGATTTTGCTGACGGGCTTGAGAGATAAAGCGGATGGCAGCTGGGGTTGGATCAGGGGCGTGAAGAAGGAGAAAGGCATGATCGGTCTCGGTTTGTTAGGGCTTTTGGGAACGGTTCTTACCTGTCTCTATCTGTTTAAGGTCAAAGAAAAAGGTGTCATTTGGGGGGTCTACCCTCTTTGGCTCCTCGGGTGGAACGGACTCTTTGCGGCGTCAGTTCCCGCCATGATGTTTTCTTTCTATGTTCGATATGCCAAAGGACGTTCGATCTTGAGTAGCAGGGGAGATTCGACCCAACACACGGACCCGATAACGGGATGTTTGTGGGTTTTCTCCCTTCTGGTTATCCTAGGTGTAATCAACATAATAACCCTTATTGCGGCACTGTCAGGCTGTGAGTTTAGATAGTATAACCTGAAATGCAAAAGCTCCCTGTCTGTTAATCGTTTTTCCCTTTTCACTGGACTCATCGGGTGAATTTCCTTTAAACTTCTTTCTGGATCGATTTTCATGCAACCAGCAGCTTATTTTGAAAGAAACCGGTGGCGTTCACCGGCCGGAGGTAAGAAATGGCGAATATGAATGTGTTGTCCCGGCGATATGCCGGCCCTGAGATCAATCAGATCTTTTCTGAAAAGGGAAGAATTCTGGCCGAGCGGGAGCTCTGGATTGCGGTGATGAAGGCACAGAACAGGCTGGGCCTTTCGATCCCGTCCGAGGTGATCGAAGGCTATGAAGCCGCGAAAAAAGAGATTGACCTGGACTTCATCAAAGAGCGGGAGCTTGAGACCAAGCACGATGTCAAGGCCAAGATCGAGGCCTTTGTCAAGGCCTCGGGCAAGGCTGAACAGATTCACAAGGGGATGACCAGCCGGGACCTCACCGACAATGTGGAACAGATGCTGTTTAAAAAGGCCTCACAGATCATCCTGGGCCGCTATGTGTCGGTCCTCAGACACCTGCTGGACCGGGCTCTGGAATACCAGGATATCGTGCTCACGGGCCGGACCCATCATCAGGCCGCACAACCCACCCTTCTGGGAAGGCGGTTTTCCATGTGGGCCGAAGAACT
>CAZACO010000278.1:0-5893 GCA_964483185.1 uncultured Desulfobacteraceae bacterium | reverse complement strand
GTAGCAGCGGCTCTGGACCAGAATAGCAGGGATCGCTACAAACTCTGCAGTATGGCCAAAACCTTTTCCTCCAAGATGATCATGGAGGTGACAAGGGACGCCATTCAAGTGTGCGGCGGCTACGGGTATATGAAGGACTATCCTCTACAAAAAATGATGAGGAATGCGCAACTCACCCAGGTCCTCAACGGAAGCAATCCGTCGCACCAGCTTTCAACGGCCAAATGGTTATTGGGGTAGGTTGTAAGGGTCATGGGAATCCCGCGTCCGGTTCAGCGCGGCTCCCTCGACGAAACCAACACCAGCATGGAGGACATGGGTCTATGAATCTCCTTGATAGTAACGTCCGCGATTGGGACCTCCTCTGTTCCACGTTCAAATGGGATGTGCCCGAGTACTACAACATCGCCTATGCGGTCTGCGACAAGCACCAAGGTCTTCGGGACCAAATCGCGCTCTATTATGAAAACGATCGTGGCGACGAGAAAACATTCACCTTCGGCGACCTCAGGCGCTTGTCCAATCAACTGGCAAATACATTGAAGTCCCTTGGCGCGGTAAAGGGTGATCGTATTGCCATCATTCTATCGCAACGCCCGGAAGCAGCCATATCGCACCTGGCAATTTTCAAATTGGGGTGCGTTGCATTGCCGTTGTCGGTACTGTTCGGACCGGATGCATTAGGGTACCGAATGCAGGATAGCGGCGCGAAAATCGTCATCACCGATGGTACCCACTGCGAATTGGCTGAGTCGCTAAGACCGGATCTTCCTGAGCTGGAATCAATCATCGATTGTGACGACGGATCTGACGTTGGATTCTGGGGCCAGCTGGCCCGGGGCTCAGAAATGCTCGAGATTGAACCTACCCATCGCGAAAACCCGGCGCTGTTGATCTACACGTCGGGGACTACGGGACCCCCAAAAGGGGCCTTGGTCGCGCATCGTTGTTTTCCGGGAAACCTGACCGGGTTTGAGCTTTCGCATAATTTTCTTCCCCAGGCCGGCGATCTGTTCTGGACACCCGCAGACTGGGCCTGGACCGGAGGATTGATCGATGGGTTGTTGCCGGCCTGGTATTACGGTGTACCAGTGCTCGGCTACGAAGGGGGTAAATTCGATCCGGAAAAGGCCTGCCGTTTAATGGCCAAATATCGAATCCGTAACACATTTATCCCACCCACTGCACTAAAAATGATCCGACAGCTTGGCGATGTGCGAGATAAATACGGCGTTAACCTCCGGTCCCTCATGTCCGCCGGCGAGGCTGTCGGCGCAGCGCTCTACCATTGGGGTAAGGATGCGCTCGGCATTGAAATCAACGAGATGTGCGCCCAGACTGAATTTAACTATATCATCGGAAACTGCTCCGCAATCATGGAGGTGAAGCCCGGTTCCATCGGGAAGGCCTATCCGGGGCATCGCGTCGAACCGGTGGACGATAACGGTAACGTCATGGCAACCGGCGAAATCGGAGAACTGGCGGCGCTCCGGCAAGGCGATCCGGTGATGTTTCTCGGATACTGGCGCAATGACGCGGCGACAAGAGCGAAGTTTATCGGTGACTGGTGGGGAACCGGCGATATGGGGTACCGGGACGAAGATGGCTATCTCTGGTTTGTCGGGCGCCGCGACGATGTTATCTCCAGTGCCGGCTACCGGATAGGCCCGGGAGAGATCGAGGACTGCTTATTGAAACATCCGGCAGTGGCTCAGGCGGCGGTTATCGGCAGTCCGGATGAGCTACGCGGCGAGATCATAAAAGCGTTCATCGTACCGGCTCCTGACGCAGAGCTGTCCGAGGACCTGAAAAGGAACATACAGGAATCGGTTCGTAAGCGATTGGCCGCGTATGAATATCCCCGTGAGATTGAATTTATCGAAGAATTGCCGATGACCACCACAGGCAAGGTACGCCGCATGGAACTGCGTCAGCGTGAGATAGCAAAGAAGCGAGGTTCTCAATAGTCAAATTCTGTCAGAATGGCCTGAGACTAAAGTTGAGCAGAACTGCCTCCTTTTGTGTGTTCTTTCTGAATTCTGAAAATCTTAAAAGCAAAAGCCCTTTGGATTGGCAAAATGGATGACATAACGATATTTCCTGGCTATACTCCAGACAATCGGTACTTCGCCTGAATGAAATCATGCAAAAATTCAGAGAACGACTGAGGAGAAAATAATGGCACGGCGAAACAAAATTGACATCAATTCCGATGTGGGAGAGAGTTTCGGCATTTACAAACTCGGCCTCGACGAAGCCGTGATCCCTCTGATAAGTTCTGCCAACATCGGTTGCGGATTTCATGGGGGAGACCCCGAGGTCATGAGGCAAACCGTCTCATTGGCCAAGCAGCATGGCGTGGCCTTGGGCGCGCATCCCGGTTTTCCAGATTTGATCGGGTTTGGCAGGCGGCATATGGATGCCACTCTGGAAGAAATCAAAGGCTATGTCACCTATCAGATCGGCGCGCTCCAGGCATTTGCCGCCCTGCAGAAGACACGGCTTCAACATGTGAAACCCCATGGCGCCCTCTACAACATGGCCGTCCAGAATGTGGATGTGTGGGATGCCGTAGCAGAGGTCCTTTCAGGCCTCGACAGGGATCTCATCCTCGTTGCATTGGCCGGACCCAACAGGGGCGAACTGGAGGCCATCGGGACCCGCCATTCAATTCGAATCGCATTCGAGTTTTTTGCCGACAGGGCATACAATCCCGATGGTTCATTGGTATCCCGGCGGGAGGAGGGGGCGGTGCTTCACAACAGTAAGGCGGTGGCCGAACGGGTCATCAGAATGGTTACCGAGGGTCTGGTGACGGCTAAGGACGGCAGTGGCATCACGCTTGAGGCAGACACCATCTGCGTGCACGGGGACAACCCTGAGGCAGTAGCATTCGTCAAGGATATCAGGGAGGCTCTCCTCGGCTCAGGGATCGATGTGGTTCCCATGGGCACCTTCCTTTAAGTCCTCTCGGGGCGTTCCCATGCTGTACACCAACCCCGAATACCGGATGATGGGTGACCGGTCTCTCCTTGTTGAACTTGGGGATCACATAGGGATTGACGTTAACAGAAAGGTTCGAGAGTTGCTCGTGGCCTTGAAGGCCGCTCCTTTGGAAGGGGTTATTGAGACCATCCCCGCTTATGGCTCCCTTCTACTGACCTTTGACCCCCTCAAGACCCGCCTATCGCTCCTCCAGGAACAGGTCCAGCACATCCTGGACACCCTGGATCCTTCCCGGCTCCCCGAGCCCAAAACAGCAGACATCCCGGTGGTGTACGGGGGTGAATATGGTCCTGATCTGGAGTGGGTTGCCGGGTACCACGGAATAACGCCCGACGAAGTCATTCGCCTCCATACGGCATACGCCTACCATGTTTATATGATCGGATTCATGCCGGGATTTCCTTATATGGGGGAACTTCCGGAAGGTCTGATAACGCCCCGGAGGGACACTCCCCGCACAGTCGTGCCTCAAGGATCCGTGGCCTTAGCCCAGCGACAGACAGGGATATACTCGACCCAGAGCCCCGGGGGTTGGCAGGTCATCGGCCGTACCCCTTTGTGCCTTTTCGATTCCGCAATGTGGCCGCCGGCCCTCCTGGAGATGGGTGACCAGGTCAGGTTCTTTGCCATCCAAGAGGAGGATATGCACCATTGGCAAGGGTGAAGACCTTAAGGATCGTGATACCGGGCCCACTGACCACTGTCCAGGACCGGGGCCGGTTCGGGCTGGGACAATACGGGGTCCCACCCAGCGGCGCAGCCGACCCCTTTTCCCTGCGCGTGGGGAATCTCCTTGTCGGCAACGCAGAAAACGAAGCCTGCCTTGAAATCACCCTCTTGGGGCCCACGATAATTGCCCTCACTGATACGGCCATAGCGGTCACGGGCGCAGACCTTCAACCCACGGTCAATGAAAAACCGCTTCAGATGTGGCGCTCACATCTTCTGAGAGAAGGAGATACCCTCTCTTTCAAAGGCCCCCGGAGCGGATGCCGGGCCTATCTTGCCGTTGGCGGGGGAATCAGCGTACCGGTCATCATGGGAAGCAGATCGACCAACCTCGCGGCACGATTTGGAGGCCTTGAGGGAAGGCCCCTTAGGAAAGGCGATATCCTTTACTCAGATTCACCAAGCCGTCATTTGAAAACAGAGGGGATATCGTTTGACAGCGAGCATATTTCTCGCCTGTACGCAAAAGATCAGATTCTCAGGGTTGTCTTTGGACCCCATGATGATCATTTCTCCTCAAACGCAAGGGATATCTTCCTAGGTGCAGCGTTTGCGGTGACGTCCCAGTCCGATCGTACAGGGATCAGGCTGGCAGGGCCCCGTATAGAGGCCAAGAAAGGCCTGAAGGAATCGATCATTTCAGAGGGGGTTGTCCCGGGGGCCATCCAGGTACCGGGGGACGCCCAGCCGATCATCATCTTGGTTGAAACGGTCACAGGTGGATACCGCAAGATCGCCACGGTGATCTCTGCGGACCTCCACCTTTTGGGGCAGTTGACACCCGGCGACACGGTCCGTTTTTGCGGTGTCTCCATGGAAGAGGCATACAAAGCCGCCCGGGAAATGGAGAAAATGATCGGGGAATTCAAAGATAAGGCGGCCCGACATCATCCGGAGCGCCGAAGGGGCTGCGTGTGACATTCCAGATGAAGGGTTTTGACGAGATGAATAATCAAATCCCCAAGAAGGCGGAACGGAAGATGTCACTATCGAGGAGATCCTGCCCCGAGCCTTCTTCGGTAATCCTGCCGGTCTGGAGGACATACCCCCGGTCAGCCAGGTCCAAGGCCTCCCGCACGTTCTGTTCCACCAGGAGGATGGTCATCCCTTCCTTTTTGAGCCTCCGGACGGTATCCAATACTTCATCCACCAAAATAGGAGCCAATCCCAGGGACGGCTCATCCAACATGAGTATCTGGGGATTGGACATCAATCCCCGGCCCACGGCCACCATCTGCTGCTCTCCCCCGGAGAGGGTGGATGCGGCCTGTGCACTCCGTTCTTTCAACCTGGGGAAAAGACTGTAAACAAACTCAAGATTCCCCTGGATGATCTGCTTGTCCCTGATGGTATAGGCGCCCAAGAGGAGATTCTCTTCAACGGTCAACGGCCTGAAGAGCATTTTCTCTTCAGGTACGTAGACAATCCCCATCCGGACAATCTCTTCTGTGCGGAGCCTTTGAATCTCGCGCCCCCTGAATATCACCCGCCCCTCGAAGACCCGCTGCGCCCCCATGACGCCCCTCAGGAGGGTCGATTTCCCGGCCCCGTTGGCGCCTACCACGCAGACGGTCTCGGCCTCTCCGACCTCAAGGGACACCCCGTGCAGGATCGGCAGCCCGGAATACCGCACCTTGATATCTTCCACCTGGAGAACGTGCTGGGCCATATCTGGAAATGCTTAAAGTGAGCTAAAGTGCCTAAAGTTCACTCCGTCAAGTGTGAAGGCCTATTATCTGGGGAATCCAATCTCCAAAGTCCAACGTCTTTGGTTTCAGGTTGCAGGTTGTACGTTCACGTTGCAGAATCCTGATCTCTGACCAATCTCTGACCAATAACTAATTATCAAGCATGTATTTCATTGTATGTCAAGACAAAAACCTCATTTCGAGTGCCTATGTATATTGACTTTTGGCAATGGTCGCTGTCAATAATTTCATTTTCCGTATATCTTCAGGACTTTTTGGATTTGCTCTTTTGTCGGGGATTCATAATACCCTTTTCGGCTTATGGCCGTTCCGGAAACTTCTTTCAAGACCACCATCATTTCCGTCATTTTCATTAAGGCGCCTGATACATCCAGCACCGTTGCGCCGTCCACATGGCTCATCTTGCCGTTTATAATTATCAGATTCAGGCAGCCGCATCCGGGAAGCAG
>CAZACO010000277.1:0-5906 GCA_964483185.1 uncultured Desulfobacteraceae bacterium | reverse complement strand
GATTTGGACAAAAAAGACCAGGCCGTAGAGCCCGTTCGTATCGGTCAGGGCAAGCCGTTTGATCCCCAGGTCCTCGGCGGACCGGCAGAGTTCCTCGATGGTGCTGAGTCCCCAGCCCTTAGAATAATCGGAATGGACGTTGAGATGGATGAAAGACATGATTTAGGCGCGAGGCGCGAGGCTCAAGGCGCAAGGTGTAAGGTTCAGAGGTTTAAGGTTCAAGGTTCAAAGGTTGATGGGTTAAGGTTGAGGCGGTGATCCCATACATGACGGCATGTTCACCATACCGTTCCCTGATACGATCTAAGGCACGGGTGAGTATGGATCTCCTTTCTTCATCCGGGAACGGGGTGTGGAAGAGCGCCAATTGAGGATCGGGTGGAAAAAATTCCCAGAACCATACCTTGATGAACCCCACCCGGACCCGCCGGCTGCATCGTTTAAAAAAGAGTTTTTCCAAGGGATTATAGAGATCACGATCCTGGCAACCGGGGCGGGGCACTTTCAACCGGCCTCCTGTCTCGACCTGATCGATGTACCGGATCAGCAATCCGGCCTTCCGGGGGATCAACCCTCTTTTCCGCATCCGGCAGGCGCATCTCTCCACCAGCCTGTAGAGGCACCCTAAGAGCCTTGAATCATCGTTTTCCTCCTGGGGAAGGGTGATCTTTTCGGCGATCACAGGCACCCTGGTAAATGGATACACCGGCGTGGGGTCAATCCCTAAGGCCCTTTGATGGATCACATGGGCCTGGCGGCCGAAGATGAGTGCCAGACGGCCCATATCCAGGGCGGCCAACTGCCGGATACGGGTGATGTTCAGCTCTTCTAAGAGGAGCTTCCGGCGCATGCGGCCGATGCCGGGCATCAGGCCGACCATCAGGGGGGCCATAAAGCTGGCCTCCTGACCATGATCTACGTCGGACACGCCTTCAGAGAAGGAGATCGTCCGGGAGGCGATGTCGGAGACCATTTTATTGCTTGCGACCCCCACGGTTCCGGTGAGACATAAGCGTTCCTGAATCTCTTTTCTGAGACGGCAGGCCGTGTCCCTGGCCTTTCCCCAGAGTCGTTGTGTCCCGGTGAAATCCAGATAGATGTGTCCCGGCCGGGAAGGCTCATAGAGGGGCGTGTACCGGGCCGCGGCCCGGGCGAGCTCCTGGCAGGCCTTTTCCGTAACCTTCGGGTCAGGAGGGAGCACCGCCAGACCCGGGCAGCGTGTCTTGGCCTTTTCAAGGGGCATCCCCTTGAAGACCCCCTCCCTGCGGGCCTCCCAGGAGACAGAAAGGACCAGGGAGCGTGCTGACCGGGGTGCGGCCACGGCCACAGGCCGATCTCTCAGATCCGGGCGGGAGATCCGGGCTACGGTGATGGGGAGAGCCGGTATGTGGAGATGGATGATGTGACGGTGCACCCTACAAATACCTCATCACCCCTACGACCTTCCCTTCAATGCGGAGATCCCCTTTTTGGACACGGATGGGGGCCATCCCCGCATGGGCAGGTCGGAGTTCTATGTAATGCCTTTTCCTGTAATATCTTTTGACCGTTGCCTCGTTGTTGATCAGGGCCACGACGATCTCCCCGTTTTCTGCCGTGGCCTGTCTTCTCACCACCACGAAATCCTTGTCTAAGATCCCGTCTTCTTCCATGGACACCCCTTTGACCTGAAGCACAAAGCACTCCCCACTGCCGGCCATGGATGGCGGAATCTCCACCACGCTCCTATCTTCTATGGCCTCAATCGGTCTCCCGGCCGCCACCCGGCCTAACAAGGGAAACTCGAACCGTCTGGTTTCCACAGGGCTGATGACTTCAATGGCCCGTTTCCGGTTCTTTTCCTTTGGAAGACGTATGTAGCCCTTCCGCTCCAAGATTTTGAGATAGGTGGTTACGGTGTTATACGAACCAAAACCGAAGTGCGTGCAGATCTCGTCAAAGGACGGGGCCATTCCCCACGCCTCAATGTACCGGGAGATATAGGCCAAAAAGACCTTTTGTTTGTCCGTCAATTTCATGGTATTTTCCTCGCCAATAGTTCCCGGCCACCATTTGGAGGCCGGGTCGTTATCAAGACCGAAAGCTTCCTGGCCTTTGATGTATAGAGAATACTGTATATTATACTGAAAGTCAACAGGAAAAATGATGGTCTAGATGAACGTCACGCATGTCCTGAGTGGACAACATGTCACCACAAACTTGCTGAAAAGGTGAGCTATCGTGGGGGCAAAATGGTTTGCAGTATAAAAAAAGGCTCATCCCGCCTTTAGCGATGGGATTAGCTTTGGTACGACTGGTGCGCCCAGCAAGATTCGAACTTGCGACCTACGGATTCGTAGTACTACGCTCTCTATTATCTCCATTTTACCCGGGATATCCCTATCTTACCTAATATGTTGAAAATACAATATCAATAACGACACTTTCCAAAACACCCATTTCCCGATTTTACCTTATTTTCTTTTTTCTTGGCTTTTATTAGTGCACCTATTATGCACCCCCTTAAGAAAGGTTTACGGTAAAGGTCATCGAGGCTTTTGGTACCCATGTGGGTCTTCAACTTCTTCAAGCCTCCCACTGTTTCAGTTTTGAGTTTGATCAGTTGGTGGGTTCGTTTCATGCTCGATTTCCCCCATAATAGAGGGCTTAATGCCTCATAGAACATAAAATAGGGTTCACACATAAGTATTTTTCGGTTTTTCTCCCGAAAAGGCTTTAAGTTATCTGCCATGCGGAAGTTTTGAGGTGGTCAAAAAGAAAGTACCTTTTGCCGATAATATTGCACAATGAAACGATGATCCCCAAAGCCTCCCAAAATCGATTGGTTTAATTTCTTGATCGAGACAGAGCCATTCTCAACAATTAGCTGCTGAAAATAGAATCCCAAGATATCTGACCCTGATAGGTTGAAATACTTGGGCGTATAATCAGAAGAGCCTAAAGATGAATTTGGGGATGACGTCTGCAAAATCGATAAAGTCAACTGCGAAATGAGCGAGCATGATAGCGGGAAGTGAGAATGTTCGCAGGTAGAGCAGCATGAAAACGACACCCGCGGCCGAAGATATCATCACCATATGTAGGCCGCCGCTCCAGTGGATTAAACTAAAGGCGATCGAAGAAATTGCGATGATAACCAGGCGGCTTTGAGTGTATCGGGCAAGAAAGGCGTACAGATAGCCGCGGAAAACAATCTCTTCAAATATCCCCACCATCAGGAGCCCGAAAGTGAGATCAATCCAGTCCCACAGGGGACTCTTGATTTCCGGCATTGCCCCTAAAGGTGGATAGCCGGGAAACCGATTCAGGATCAGATATCCGTTTTGATCAATGAACGTCACCACCAGTGTACCGATGAGAAACACGGTTACAAACGAAATGGGTGACTGGGCGGTGAGCCCGAACTCAGAGGCTTGCATCCGTTTGGTGCTGATCAACCAAAGCACAACAAGGAAAGGGAAAAGCTTTACGCTGGTGTAGTCAATCAGGACCCACATACGCCAGTCCCTGACATAAATATTCGATAAATCGTTCAGATAGAACGGAACACAGAGAAGGATCAGGGCCAAGACATAATGCGCATTTCCTCCTTTAGATAGATATGGGTCGGTCCTCGATTTTATAGAAATATCCTCCTTATGATGCGTCTTTTTTCTCAGGAAACGCACGATTGAAAACCCTCCGCCACATCCTATGATCAGAGCCAGGACCCCGGAAGAAATAATCCAAGCAATTTCCCCTGGAAGGACTATTCGTAACCCCTCACCAAGGGCGTCGCTCGCTATGGCGGCAAATCCCAAACTGAAGGACCAAATCAGAGTGCAGGGGATCACCTCGCGCGCGTAAGCATCGGAAAAAAGGGGCCGCATCACAAGAGCGGTTGCAACCCCTCCAAGCGCTCCAAATGCAGCAAAGCTGTAGAATGTGAGCATCCCCATCTTCAACGCTGTTCCCGTTACAAAGAAGAGCGGGGTGACACCCCCGATGCAACTCAAGGCCCAAATAACCGGAAAAAGGAGCCCATGTCTCCACGATACATCTGCGCCTGCTGACCTGATGAGAGCCACGTGCGACAATCCCCCGCCTAAACCGAATATCCCGGCTGTGATTTGGGCAGCCACCATGTTGGAAAAGCCGATGAAGCGCGTAATGAATACGCCCAGAACGCCCAGCAGGATAGCAAATGTCCAGCCCAACACGGAACGAAAAAGAAGGGCGGCTATGTCGGGCAAACGTTCTCTTGACCTGTTCTCAAGCAACATCACTATCCCCAAGTTTGGGGTTGGGGCATATAAAACTCCAGTTGTCAACAAAAAGACGGTATTGCCGAAAGGCCGGTTGTTATTTGTTTTCCTTTGGCCTTGAAGTCCCGCATTTTTCAGAGGGGTCAAAGGAAAATAAATAGATATTTAAACCTTGCGTTCTTGGCGACTTTGCGGTGAGAAATATTCCTTGAAACCCTTTTAGGCTACCATGCACGCTACCTTTCTAAGGGGTGGTGGTTGACTTAAATAATCCGGATTTTGTACCTGAATGAAGATTTGTTGTTGCCTAAAATGAGGGTTCCTTCCGATCCGTCAAAAAAGAGGGGGCCTGACGTTCCGTCCTCACCGCCGAGCAACCGGCCGTCTACGATGGATCCTAAATAGCTACCCCTGTCGGAGACCCCAATACGGCCTCCTTTTCTAATAAATTCGATGTGATGTCGTGAAATCTGTAGCGGAACGGAATCTGGAATTTTTAGGTCGTTATATGACAGCGGATCTCTGCTTTTTCTGCCGATGAGAAATGGAAATTCTCTGATATGAAAAGGGCTCTCTGGGAGCGATTGCGAAGCTATGGGGGTTAACCCTTCCATGGAAACAGTTAGCTCCGATTGCCCCGTTGCATCGTGCAATGCCTTGGGAGGGTGATCTAAGACCTCGGGCGCAGCCTGTTGGAGCTGCAAGATCTTGACATGGGACTCTCGGAGGCGTTCGAACAGGACCTTCAAAATACTGATCGATATCTCCGGATCGGACTGAAGCTTTTCAAAGAACGTATCTCTATGGATTTCGCGGGCAACGGTTTCTTCAAGGGCGGTAACCGTGGCGCTGCGGGGTTTATCGTCGATCATGCTCATTTCCCCAAATGTTTCGCCAGGCCCGATGTAACCAATATGGACCGATTCTCCATCTGATTGCTTGGTGACCTCAACCCGCCCACGTTCTATGACATAAGACGTCTCTCCCAGGTCGTTTTCTTTTATGATGACTTCACCTGGCGCAAACTGACGTAAAGTGATCATGAAACCCCTCCTTGAAGTGATAGTTCTACAACGGATCTTGATTGAAACTGATCGGGCGCCTGCCCGAGGAGGATGTCCGAGACTGAGAGATTGCAGAAAATACCCATTCTCGGCCAGCCTCGTGAGGGATAGTAGGAAAACATCCAAAGGGTGTCAAGATGAATTCTCTGAACGATTGTTTGACCTCTTCTTTCAATTTTGACATTCACGGAGCATTCTTTTATAGTGAATCGCTCCCATTCTTATGGGCTCCTTATAAGGATTTACGTAATCTATCGTCCCAAAGGGTTATCAGAAAATCAAGGGGTCTGACAGTAAAGATGCCGCATCGAATCTCAATTTTGAGATTGGCCTTGCTGGGCGTGGCAGGGATACTTTTTGCCACCGATGCCATCCCCGTTGATAACCGCGGCTACCGATCGTTAAAAGACTTCCAGCCCACTCTCCCACCCGTCAATATGGAAATTGAGATGGATACGGCGGATTCAGGTCCGGAGAAACCCCGCCCCGATAGGAAAGCCGAATATTCCCAGGTCGATCACGTCGTTGTCAGTGATATCCGGTGTGCAATTGAAAAAGGCGGGACGGAAAAGGTCTGTTTCTTGCTGAACCGTTTTTG
>CAZACO010000276.1:5288-5912 GCA_964483185.1 uncultured Desulfobacteraceae bacterium | reverse complement strand
GTGTCCCCAAGGCCGACCAGGCGTACGACAACCATGATATTTGTGTCGCCGTTCTCCCTTCCAGCGCCTAACTTGAGACCCCAGCACTGGCTCAGGTACCCTACCCAGCCGGCGCTTGAGATGTTCTGCCCCGCATCGATATCCCTTTGAAGTGAACCGCCGATCGAAAAACCGTGGACAAGGTTCACGTTGGCCCGAAAGTTGACGTTTGTCTGGCCCTCTTTCGCGACCTGATAGTACTGGTAGTTCACCTCGTAGGAGTCTGTCCTCCCGCCGGATCGGTTAACAGAGAGGCTCCCGGAGAGGATTGAGCGGGAAAACCTATGCTCATAATGATCCCACGCCGCGCTTCCCCGCAGGTCAAGGAACGAAAAAGGGGTGACAATCAGTTCTGCCGTGAGCGGGGTAAACGGTCTGTTTTCATCGTCCTGTCTCGGAGTGTCAAGGTCATACCCCTGGTTCAGCTTAAAGGTGGCCCATTGACGGTAGCTGACTCCCCCCTTCTCGTCTTCAAAACGGGCGTCCAAGAAGTTCTCGAGGCTAAAGGCGATACGGTTTCTGCCCTTGTCCTGACTGTCGTCCTGGTAGATGGAATCAAACCATGAGGTTTCATAACCGCCTCTT
>CAZACO010000276.1:0-5278 GCA_964483185.1 uncultured Desulfobacteraceae bacterium | reverse complement strand
CTCCGTTCGTGTGATATCCCCTGTATAAATAGGTCAGTACAGGAGAGATCTTGTGCCTCACCTTTTTGGCATTGAACCACTCAAGGTCATAGACCCGCTCCAGATTGGTGGCCAGCCTGGCGCCGGCCTCATAGGCCGTCTGGTACTGGTTGTCCCTGTTCCCTTCATTGTCATCTGTCCAGAGACCGTTATATGTATAACTGAAAGACGGTTCAAATTGGACATAGGGGCCAAACCAGAAGGGGAAGTTGACCTGGGGAGAAATAAAGACACTGTGTCCTTTTTCCGCTTCGTCACTCCATACATAGTCGTAATTTGACTCGAGATTGAAAAATACAGGCCACTTCTTGAGCTGTTCGGGCAGCAGAGTGAAATTGAGCCCCCCTATCGGTTCCTGTATCTTCTTGTTGTCAGCAGGATCTTCAACCGGCTGATAATAGCTTCCGATCCCCTGCAGGCTGTATGACTCGCCGTCTCGATTGAGCCTGAGGGCGGACCTCCGTGTGGGAGAACGTTTCTCCTGAAATGGCCGCTTTGATTCATCGGCCAGATACGCCCTCGAGGAAAAGCCGAAAAGCTTCTCCTCGAATTCCCTCAGATAGTCCTGGTCGCTGACATAATCCGCATCGAGCCGGGCCACCACATCCAGGGGGAGGTCCTGGTCAGCCCAGCCCCTCAGCCAGTACCGCGTGCGGTTCGTGCGATCAAACGGGCTGATCTCCAAGGCATCCTTATCGGTCATATTCTTTGTTTTTTCCTTGTCCGAAAGGATATCGAACTCCAGAACGCCCTTTGAATCTTCATCTTCAATATAGCGGAATTCCACCCCCTGCATATATCCCCGTCTGCTCATGTAACGGCCATAGAAAGTGGCATCTGTCTGGTCTGAGATGGCCCAGTAAAAAGGGATCTCGAATTCGCCGCCATTGAGGGTGGAATAGCCCACACGGGGGGGAAGCAGGCCGGACTGGCGTTTGGTCTTGGCCGGAAAAATCATGTAAGGGACATAGATGATGGGCAGGTCTTTCACACGAAATGTAGAATGTTTGATGGTGCCATAGCCTTCAATGGTCACGTTCACCTCGGAGCCGGTAATGGTCCAGTCCGGGTGGGTGCCATCGCAGGTGGTCAGGGTGCATTCCTTGATCACATAGGTATCCTCCCCGACCTTCTGCATATGGCTGCCACGGATATAATAGTGGTTGGCGCTCAGGAAAAGGGAGGCGTCCACGATCTCTCCGGTCTGGGTCTTGAGATTAAAGGACCCCTCTTTGCCGGTGATGACATCCCCCTCCGTCTCTAACCGTAATCCGCCGGAGGCTGTGGCGATCCCCGTCTTTACGTTAAAAACAGCGTGCTGTGTGTAAAGGGTCTGCCCGGCCTTTGTAATAACGACATCCCCTTCTGCAAGGTAGGTGCTCTTCTTTTCATCATATGTCAGGCGGTTGGCGGTTATCTTCCAGGGGATCGTATCATCATCCATTAAACGCTTTTTCGACACCAGGCCCCCTGCAAGGGGGCCTCCTGCAAGGGGACTACCGGGACTCAGGAGCATGAACAGGAGGATGATCCCACATATGGCAACGGGTCTTAGGGGGTATCGGGGCCGAATGGTATGATTCCTCCTTTACTTCACTGTAAACGGGTCACCCGTCAATTATCACAAAGAGAGGGTCATGGCAACTCTTATGAAACTTAAAATTTGAAACTGGAAATCCGAGGCCTCCTATGCGCGCGGCCCCTGGACGGCAAAGAGGGCCTGGCAGATGAAAAGAGGCTTTCAGCTTCACACGAGCCTTCCATTATTCAGAGTTCAGGCGTCAGTCTTTTATTTAAAATCTGGTAAATTCCTTATTCAGACTTCATCGGTTGGGAGCGCCACTGTTGTCCTCTGCCAGATCGGTCGGCCACAGCAGACGGACGGCCCTTTTCCAGACACGGTCTACCGGTCTGTTTTTTTGTAATATTTCATTGCCTCAGGGATCTCGGCCCCGATCTTTCGTATCCGGGTCTCGTCGGCCGGGTGGGTGCTCAGAAATTCGGGCGGCGCTGACCCCTTTTTCTGCGCGGCCATCCGTTCCCAGAACGGGACCGCCGCGTGGGGATCGTATCCGGCCATGGCCATGAACACCAGTCCGAGACGGTCTGCCTCATTCTCATGCAGGCGGCTGTAGGGCAGGATGATCCCCACGGAAGAACCCAGCCCGAAGGCGGTCATCCAGAGTTGTCGGGTGCTATCCGGTTTGCTGGCCAGGGCCACCGAAAGGGCCATCCCGCCGGTCTGAACAAGGAGTCCCTGGCTCATACGCTCATCCCCATGCCGCGCAACCGCATGGGCGATCTCATGCCCCATGACCACGGCCAGTCCGGCCTCGTCTCTTGTTATCGGAAGGATCCCCGAATATACAACCACCTTGCCGCCGGGCATGCACCATGCATTGACGTCCGGACTCTCCACCAGATTAAATTCCCAATGGTAGTCTTTCAAGGTATGGGCAAGATTGTTCTCAGCCATATACTGTTCCACGGCCTTCTGAATTCTCTGCCCGACCCTCTTGACCATCTGCGTCTGTTCCCGATTCGTACTGAGTTTGTTCTTTTTCAGAAAATCGTCATACTGCTGGAAGCTCATGGAAAGCATGGTCGAACTGGGGATTAAATCCAGTTGTCTCCTGCCGGTCAAGGGGACCGTGCTGCATGATAAAAGCAAAAATACCATGAGCACGAACACATGGACATGAAATAATACGGACTTCATCGTCTTCACCCTCCAAGCCTTAAATGGATCGTGGACCGGAATAGATGGAAAAAGGACGGTGGATCAGGGAGTCACAGACACGTTATCTTAATCTGATGGGGCCGAGGAGGCAAGATTTTCTTTCCTGTGAGGTTCCGGCCCCCCGTTACCTCTGGGGCTTCTCTTTTTTCTGCACAACGATCTCCTTGACAATAAAACGCAACATATTCACAATGAGGCTGCCGATTTAATCGCCATCCCCTGAGAAAAAGGGAACCCTTCTCATTATTCATCCGGGCCCAGGGGGCCATGATTTATATCCTGGATCAAACAACTTCTGATGGGAGGTGAATGTCATGCGCACACATTTCCTGAGACGTTTTCCATATCTACCTCTCCTGATGTGGGTCATCTGTTTTGTCGCGATTTTTTTCACATCGGGCCCAACAGAAGCCGGAAATAACTGGTTAGAGAAAGCCACCGATCTCCTTAAGACGCATGGGCAAGGCGGCGAACAATCCAGTATATCCGTTCAAGAAATCGGGGCCGGCCTTAAAGAGGCGCTTCGTGTGGGCTCGGAAAATGTGGTGACCCGGTTAGGACGTGTGGACGGCTTTACTAAAGATCCTGCCATTCATATCCCGTTACCGGAACAATTGGACACTGTAAAATCGGTACTGGACACCATCGGTATGTCCGGTCAGCTTGAAGACCTTGAGTTGAGACTCAACAGGGCCGCGGAGGTGGCGACTCCAAAGGCAAAAGAACTCTTCTTCCAGGCGATCACTGAAATGAGCTTTGATGATGTAAAGACGATATATAACGGCCCGAAGGACGCGGCTACCCAGTATTTTCGACGTAACATGTCTCCCTCTCTGGCAAAAGAGATGAAACCCGTTATTGAGAACAGCATGGCACAAGTGAAGGCGGTTCAGACCTACGATGAGATTATGAAAAAATATCGATCCGTTCCGTTTGTGCCGGACGTAAAAGCGGACTTGACAGATTATGTGGTTGAGAAAGGGTTGGACGGAATCTTCTATTACATGGCCAAGGAAGAAGTAGCGATCCGCACGAATCCCGCAAAACGGACGACGGATTTGCTAAAACGTGTATTCGGTGGAAAATAACCCCGTCATGAGCAGATTTCCCCACCTGTTTGAACCCTTTGCCATTCCTCCGGTCCGCTTGAAAAACCGGATTACCATGGCCCCCCTTTTTACGGCCTATGCCAACCCGGACGGGACAGTGAGCGACCTCATATTGGAGCACTACAGAGAGATGGCCGGGTCCGGGGTGGCCATGGTGGTCGTGGCAAACGCCTCTGTGGAGACCAGCGGCGCCCTGTCCCGGTACGGACTCCGTGCAGACCACGATCGGTTTCTTCCGGGCCTGTCCAGGCTGGCTGAAGCCATTAAGAGAGAAGGCGCAGCCCCTGTTCTTCAAATCAATCACGGAGGCCGTTTCGCCAGAACAGGGCATAGTTATGCGCCTTCGGCTGTGCCTGTGAGCGAGATGGAAATGATCGGAGGTCTGAGAAGCCTTTTCAAATCCTCTTCGCTGCAGGATCAATGGAACCTCGTATCCGATGCCGTTCAGCAGTTTTCAGAACGGCCGAGGGAGATGCAGATCCAGGATATCGAACGTATCATCCGCGCATACGCGGGCGCGGCCCGGCATGCCAGGGATGCGGGATTCCATATGGTGGAAATACACGGCGGCACGGGGTATCTGCCGGTTCAGTTCCTGTCCCCTCGAACCAACCGGCGCAGGGACCGCTACGGTGGAGACCTGAAAGGCCGGATGCGCTTTCCCCTGGAATTGGTTGAAGGCGTCAAAAGCGCTGTAGGAGACGACTTTCCCGTGGGGTATCGGTTTCTGGCCGATGAATGGATGCCGAACGGGTTTTCCCTTGACGAGGCCACGGTCCTGGCCCGAGAATTAGCGAACAGTAAGGTGGCTTACCTGTCGGTAACGGCCGGAACCTATGAGTCCCTGTCCAACCCCGAGGTGGCAAAACGTTACAAGAGACCGGGTTACCTGGCGGAACTGTCCGGTCACATCAAGGAGGCCGCATCTCTCCCAATCATCGCGGCAGGCCGAATCACAGCACCCCAGCTGGCCGAGAAGATCCTGAAAGAAAACAAGGCGGATCTGATCGGACTGGCCCGTCCCCTTTTCGCAGACCCGCAATGGGTGAAAAAGGCCCTGGACCATAATGCCAAAATCGTCCCCTGCAATGACTGCGGCAGTTGTTACAGGTCGGCTGTTCTGGACCGCCCGGCCATGTGCCCTCAGTGGGGGAGGCCCAAGACGGTGAGAAGAAAAAGCAAGATCAAAGAGTTGAGGAATCCTTACACCAGGGTATTGATCGCCATGGACGGTTCCGACTATGCGACCATGGGGGCGCTCTACGCGGCCGATATGCTCCCCCGTCACAGGGACCTGTCCGTTACGCTCATGCACATCCGGACCGACGAATCTCAGCCCCATATGGATCAGATCCAGTCGGCGCTTGAAGAAGCGCGGGCCATCCTCGTG
>CAZACO010000275.1:0-5948 GCA_964483185.1 uncultured Desulfobacteraceae bacterium | reverse complement strand
GAGGGCGATAGCATATTCAAGGCAGCCACGGGATTCGCAGGGGGTGGCGGGCTGACCGGGATTAGTGTCTGCGGAGGATATGCAGCCGGGGTGATGGTCGTCAGCCAACTCCTTGGACGGGACCGTTCTGATTTTGAAGATCCCGAGGGGGTTCGATTTAAGAACTTCGAACTTATCAGTAGATTTACAAAAGAATATATTGATGAGTTGGGCTCGATTATTTGTCGGGATATCCAAACGCTAAAATTCGGGCGGCCGTATTACCTTGCCGATGCCGATGAATTTGCCAAATTTGAGGAAGCGGGCGGGCACAAAGACAAATGCACGGATGTGGTGGGCACGGCAACCCGGGTTGCCGTGAAATTCATCTTGGATGAAGGGCTTATCGCTCTTCCCTAATAGGGCAGGCTTCGCGCTTGACTCGCACCATTGAGTGATTCAATATACGCTCGAACCCAATAGCACAACATTAAAGGGCCCGCAGGAATCTCCGAATTAGATCACGAACTTGTCTTTTCGACATACGACGGGGCCACAGCTTTTGAACTCAAGATCCGGCGTATGAGCAGTTCCATGCAGTAACACGTACTCTCGTATGAAACTCGAAACTGGATGTTCGATGCGGTTGCTGTTTACTGGGTGCTCGTTCATTTCACGCCCTGGCGTGATTATACGTTGGGCGTTCGATCCACCGAAGGCGGACAAGTGCTTGCTCGCCTCTGGCGAGTTGAACGTTCATCTTTCCGCAGGGTTTCCGCCTCGATCAGACTGGCCCTCCCAGCGGCCAGAGGCGGCGCTGAACACTGAACATGGCAGCTTCACCAACATAATATCTGTTAAAAAGAAATTCTTTTGCCTTTTCAATTTTCTCCGGGGATTGACAATTATTGACAACATGATCGTAAATCCATTTCATTTCAGCCTTTGATTGATCAATAAAGCGAACAGCATCTTCTCCAGTATATGCTCTGCAGTGACCCGGGCAGATCCAGACAGGTTCCAACTCACTCAGATTTGGCATCTGTTTTCAACAAAAAAACCCAGGGCAGAGGAAAACAATTTGAGAGACAGGATCTTTGCCTACCTTCAACTGACGCGGTTTCCCAACCTCTTTACGTCCATGGCCGATGTATTGGCGGGCTACCTGATCATCAGAGGGCTAAGAATCGACTGGCCGGAATTTCTGGCGCTATGTCTTTCTACCTCCTTCATCTATGGAGGCGGCTGCATCTTAAACGATATCCGAGACAGGAAACAAGATGCACGGGAGCGTCCGCAACGACCCATCCCATCGGGAAGGGTGTCGCTTCCGGAAGCCTCGATGCTGTCTTTCATCTTTTTTGGCCTCGGCCTGGTCACAGCCTTTTCGGCGGGAAAGGAATCCCTTCTCATTGCTTCCATCCTGGTCCTTCTGGCTGTTTCCTATGACATTCTCACAAAACAAAGGCCCGTTTTGGGGCCGATCACAATGGGGGCCTGCCGGGGAGTCAATTTACTGCTCGGTATGAGTCCAATGCTTTACTGGTCTGGTATCACTTTTGTCTTTCCCCTCATATCCTTCACTTACGTGTTTGCCTTGACAACCCTGAGCCACTTTGAGGTTCAAGGGGATTTGGCGGGAAAGCGCTGGATCGTTTCCGGATGCCTTTTACTGGTGGTCTTTGCCCTCTTGATCTCAAGGCTGACACAGCATTTGCTTGCAGATTGTCTTATCTACACGGGGCTTCTGGTCTTTTTTTCTGGACCGCCCCTGATCGCCGGGCTCTTAAGGCCTGCGCCTCAGCGGGTGGGCAGGGCCGTAAAATTCCTGATACTCGGGATACCCCTGCTTGATGCCATCTATGTATCAGGGCTCCATGGATGGGCCTATGGTATCCCGGTTTCTTTCTGTACGTTACCTTCGATGTTCCTTTCACGTTACCTATACGTAACCTGACGGGCCAAGTCTTAAGAAAAGGGGAGATGTAAATGGATAACAAGGATCCCAAAAAAACGGTTTCGGGTTCTCCCAAGACGGCTGAAGAGCTGCTGGAAATCTATTTCCTGGACATGAGGTCCGCCCTTCTGGAAACAGCTGCCGCAATGGACAGGATTGAAAGGGCCGAAAATGGAGTGGACGTATTGAAAGATCCGCGTATCCTGATGCTGAAGCAGGCGTGTGAGATGGCGTAGGTCCAAACACACAACGCTTACTGTTTGAGGCGAAACCACTGTATGGACAAGAGATTGCTGGTTATTGAGGTTGCGGGTCTGGCCCATGAACTTGATATAGAGGGGTTGCAGTCCCACATCATACAGAGCGTTTTCCCTGCCGTGACGTGCACCATCCAGGCGAACTTTCGCACGGCATCGCCGCCCGGAAAACACGGGATGGTAGCGAACGGTTGCTTTTTTCGAACATTGAACCGGCCCATATTCTGGGAACAGTCGGCCGGATTGGTTGAAGGACCCAGAATCTGGACGAATTTTCGTAACCGAGGCAAACGCGTCGGCATGCTTTTCTGGCAACAGAGTCTGGGAGAGTCTGTAGACCTCGTCCTGTCTCCGGCCCCCATTCACAAACATCACGGGGGGATGATCCAGACGTGTTACAGTAAGCCAACTAACCTGTACGCGCAGCTCTGCGAACGGATCGGTCGTCCATTCAGATTGCAGCAATACTGGGGACCTCTGGCATCATGGAAATCGGGGGAATGGATTGTGGAGGCCGTTTCTGCAATTCTTGACGATCCGGCACTGGCACCGGATCTGTGTTTCACCTACCTTCCGAGCCTGGACTACGATCTGCAGCGGAAAGACCCGGTAAACAGCCCAAGCAACTCTAAGACACGTGCCATCGTGAACAAACAGATCTCCCGCCTTGTTCGAGCCGCCGCATCCCGTTCATACGACGTCTTGATCTTCGGCGATTATCATATTGCACCCGTTCGTGGTGCCATACGGCCAAACCTGGCACTCCGAAAGGCCGGGCTCATGGCCGTTCGTCATGTGAAGGGAATGACATATCCCGACTTCCACGCCAGCCGGGCCTTCGCCATGGTGGACCATGAAATCGCCCACGTCTATATCCCGAGCAGCAACGATATCCCCGTTATAAAGGAAGTACTGGCAGACCTGCCGGGGATATCAGAGATTCTTGGCAACGAAGAACAGACAGATATCCATCTGCGTCACAAGAACAGCGGTGAACTTGTCATTATTTCAGAGCCGGGGAAATGGCTCGCCTATCCCTGGTGGACAGATAAACGGGAGGCGCCTGACTTTGCAGGCCACGTGGACATACACAACAAGCCGGGATATGATCCATGTGAATTGTTTTTTGGCTGGCCTCCGGGATCGGTGAGTCAGGATACAGACCGTATTCATGGATCACACGGCAGGGTGGGACCGGGGCGAGAGGTGACGTGGGCATCTACCTTTTCACTGCCGGGCAAACCTGATGACCTTGTTGAACTTGCAGCGGCAGTACGCAGCTGGCTGGATGGAGAGAGATAGGACGTTTCATGAAATCTGAACTGTGTCCACCAGGGGACGGGTGTTCATCTCCATAACCCGCTATATGTCGCCGGCGATGCTGAATTGAAATCTACCAAAGCAGAGCTAAGGGCTCGTGGAAACTATTGTCGAGGAATATGCATGGGTCCTTGACAGACTGCAATATTTAAGTGATAAAAAACCGCTACAGACCTGACCGATACTGTTCATGAAGATCTGCTTGTTGTAATCCATGGCCGGAAAACAAGACAATCTCAACCGTTTCACAGGCTATTCATATGCTACGCCGCACAATATTGTATTTCGCTATCATTTTTGTTTGCATCGGCGCACCGCTTTTTGTTGAATGGCTTACCACACCCGCTCCGTCGACGCGAAAGATACACGTTGAGGCGTTTCGCTACGGGACGTCACCCGCCATCATTCGGGCGAACCGCGGCGACCAGCTTATACTGACGTTTTCAACTCGCGACACAGGCCACAGTTTTTTTCTCCAAGATTACCGAATCGACGCGAAAATTTCTCCTGCCAGCGAGACGGTTGAGGTTCGCAACCCGTTGAAACCCACTGAACCACCTTCTTATGTCCGAGAAATCCATCTCAAGGCCGGTCTAACCGGTCTCTGGGGAAGTCTGGTATCGACTTCAAGGTTTCGATGCCATGTCTATTGCGGTCCGATGCACGGATTCGAACAGGGGGATTTAATTGTTCGCCCCAACTGGCTATCGGCAGGAAGCATGGGGCTTCTGTTGGGTATCGTCATCATAGGCTGGTTGCGGGTCAACAGGGGAGCCCCCGAGACAAAACCTATCTCACAACCACCCATCGATCTAAATAAGCGATCTGTTCTGATCGACAGGCTGCTTAAATGGAGGCCACTCCAATTTATCTGTACTCTCCCCGTGCTGGCCGGTCTTATGATAGTGGTACTGGCCGGACTTTTCGGCACGAAAGTGGGCGGCCGAAACGTGGCGGTCATGCTCACCTGGATCGTGTGGATATCAATGCTCGCACTTTTTCTGGTTCCCTTGGGGGGAAGGATTTGGTGCATGATTTGCCCCTTGCCGGTCATGGGTGAATATCTGCAGCGAGGTGCGACTACCGAGGTGCGGGCAGGAAAGCGAGGCCGGTTCGGAAATCGCTTTTTCGGATTGGGCAGACACTGGCCCAGGGCCTTAAGTGGTCCATGGTTACGACTGTTTTCCTTTCTAATCATAGGCACATTAAGTGCATCCATGGCTGGCCAGCCCAAGTGGACGGCAATGACACTTTTAGCAATGGTAGCAGCAGGAATACTTATGTCGCTGGTGTGGGAACTTCGCGCCTTTTGCGGATATGTCTGCCCAGTGGCCGCGTTCATTTCGGCATACAGCACAATAGGTCGGCTTATGGTTCGAAAGAGAGATCCCGAAGTCTGCAAAAAGTGCAAGGATAAGCCATGCTTCAAGGGAAACACCGAAGGGTGGGCCTGCCCCTACGGACTGATCGTTTCCCGAATCGATCGAAACGCTGACTGCGGCATGTGTACGGAGTGCTTCAAGAGTTGTCCGAGCGATAATGTCTCTCTCGCCTGGCGCAGGGGGCCTTGGACAGACCCATTCAGATCGTATGGCGAAGCGTGGCAGGCCATTATTTTGTTGGTTTTGGCCATTGTTTACTCTCTGACCGTGCATTCGCCCTGGCCGGTTATGCGCGATATGGTAAACATAATCGACAAGACGTCCCTGCCTGAATTTGGACTCTTCTTTGCAGTCTTATGTGCGATAGCCTTGGGTCTTGTCCCTCTGGTTTTTTGGCTGATGTGTGGACTGGGGCTGCGGCTTTCGAAAGGTTCTCCGAAGGCAGGCAACAGGGGCAATACAAACCGAAATGGTTATCAAAACAGGCTGTTCAATGCATCGGTAGGGAAAATATTCAAAAGAACGTTGCCAGCGCTTTTACCCTTTGGCCTGGCGCTATGGGCCGTCTTCTTTGTTGAAACCGTGATGGCAAATATGACTTTTATTCTACTCAGCTTTTCGGATCCATTCGGCTGGGGTTGGGACCTGTTCGGGACAGCAGGGATGCCGTGGGTCCAGATCTGGCCAAGCGGAATCCTATGGATACAAGCTGGACTGATTCTGGCCGGTGTGACGCTCAGCTTGAAAAAGGGGTATCGACTGTGGAATAATGAAACTGAAGGGCAAAAGAATGTGTTAAGAGGCCTTACGCCAACGGCTGTCATTCTGTTAATAATAGCTGGAGGGATGCTTATATATCTTACTCAATATTGACGGCTTCGAAAAAAAATGATCCGATTGCGCCTCCGCCAATGAATCAGCCCCGGAATACTTGGAAAGGCCCTATGGGCAAGCGGGTCAACCCCTAAAGTTGAGAACACCTGAAACATGCGCATTTCAAAATCTACCATCATATCTTTATTGGCGTTAGTCGCTATTATCATCGGTATCCCA
>CAZACO010000274.1:0-5953 GCA_964483185.1 uncultured Desulfobacteraceae bacterium | reverse complement strand
TTTTTCCCTGCGTTCAGGATGCCACCTGCAGTGGATTCCAGGAATGCATTAAAAATTGGAAAATAGTCTGTATTTATAAGCCGTTAAACTTATTTTGGCATTTTATTTATGCAACGAAGGGGGTAATTGAGTTGATACAGAGTGTATACGCGTCACGGTACCCATATGGCGGCCCTGAGCGTCAGGAGAGAATAGAGACAGATTGCGGCAAGGAGTAGGTAATAAAATCCGTTCTCTCCGGCTTCTGCGATGCCTCTCTTGGGAGACACGACCCCGAGGGCAGATCCTACGGCAGGGAGTACGAGGAAGCATCCGATAAAAAGGCCCGGAATGATCAGTCCGGCCAGAAGGGGCGGCAAAACCTTCAGGAGCGTCTGGATTCCCCAAAAAAACCAGGGACCTTTTACAAGGGCCGCCGACGCCTCAGGAGGGATATCCACGACCGGCTTCACAAACAGTGCGTAAAGAAAAAGCCCGATCCCCCCACTGACCAGGAACCTCTGGTCCGGTAGCCACTCACGGATATGGCCTCTCATCAGATAGATGATCAGAAGGGGGAGGAAAAAACAGTGATAGAGATACGGGAGGAAAAAGAAACCCTGGCCGGGCACAATGAACAGCCGGGCAACGGTTCTACCCGCAACCGGTATGGTCTCGAGGATGTTCATGAAGATTCGCCCGGCGAACACCCCTTCCTGATCACCTTTCAGGACAAAACCGGTGAAC
Source organism: uncultured Desulfobacteraceae bacterium (assembly GCA_964483185.1). Lineage (GTDB taxonomy): Bacteria > Desulfobacterota > DSM-4660 > Desulfatiglandales > Desulfatiglandaceae > CAZACO01. The sequence continues at coordinate 5,227 of CAZACO010000274.1, read as the reverse complement.
AGGGTGTAAAAGCAGAGAGAGAGAGAAACGATAAGAGAGATCCACTCCCTGAGAGCATACATCCTGTAGCGCTTCCGAACAAAATGATCCAGGGTATGGAGCAGCATCAAGATAACGAACACCTGTCCGGATCCGTAATGAAGCTGTCTGAAAAACCAGCCGTAAGGAACCAGGGTCGTGATCTCTTCCACATTCCGGTAGACATTTCCGATGGGCCGGTAGTAAAAGACCAGGACAATTCCGGAAGCAAGACAGAGAATCAGGGCGGAAAGCCCGAGACGGGGAAGAAATAACGAGATCCTGTTAGCAATTTTGCCGGGTGATGACACACCGAATCCTCTATCCAATTTCAAGTATGGCCTCCAGATCGCCGCTGGCCATTTTTGTCAGCGGGACCCTGTACAGATCTTTCCGGGCAGGCCCTGCGACCCGTTTGCCCGAAAGCGTGAAGATGCTCCCGTGACAGGGGCATTTGAACTCCTGGGAGACAGTGTCATAGTTGAGGGTGCATCCCAGGTGGGTGCATCGGGCCGAAAGGGCGAACACTTTGTTCGGCTCCCTGATCAGATAAACCCCTTCCTTGAAATTCACAGGCCCTGCCTGATCATCAGGGTGAAAAACGATCTTCCTTTTTCTGGCCTTCCTGAAAGTCATAAATGAGAATGCAGGATAGGCCAGAAGAGACGCGCCCAGAAGCGACGCTGCCCATTGGAGGCCTTTTTTGATAAAACCTCTTCTTTCCATCTCTTTCCCGGATGCTGGATGCTGGATACTGGATACTCGATGCTGGATACTGGCCTCCGGCTCGGAAGAGCCGCCAGCTCGGAGAGATACTGGGTTTTCCAAGTTTTGAGTGACGAGTTGGGAGTGCCTAATCACACCTTGGCGTGATAGAAATGAGAGACTTCCGATTTGAACTTTTCACTTCACACTCCACACTCCACACTTCTTTACTGGAGCTGGCAAACGCTGAACCCCTGAACTCTCGAACGCTTACCTGTGAACTTAGGCAAAAACAGCGAAGAAATCAACTCTTCTCTGCGCGTGACATGTGGAGGCAAACACCCATTGCACAAACCTCGCGATTATATTATAGTGCCCGGCAATTTACATCCCTGCCAACCCCATTTTGAATCGACGGAGAGATATGGGCCCTTGGCAGGATATCCGGGGAGAAGCTGCTTGCTTGAAATCAACGCCAACATGAACTCCGCGGTGGAAGACATCTTCGCATTCAAGACCTGCTGCGGGGCAAGGGCCTTTGATCAAAATCTGGAGATCCTCATAAAAAACAGGGGCAGCCGGCCGGTAGTGGTTCCCAGCTATTTCGACCTCCACGGGATTCGGGGCTCCAGCCGGATCACCACCCTGATGCCAAACGGGGACCAGCAGATTCTGCCTGGCGAGATCAAGGCCTTCTACTGCATGATGGACGAGGTCCTCTGGAAAGAGGCAAGGGAACTGGTCTTCTACGACAGGGAAGCGAACGTCTATCCCATAGGGGTGCAGCATGAGGGTCGGCTTTAGATTCATTAGAGATGCAGGTTTTCCCGCCGCGGCGGGATCAGGTTTCAGGGTTATCCAGCATCCAGTATCAATTGTCAGCCGGTAAACCATAACAACAGGGGGGAGTGGGATCTGATGGAAATTATTCAATATACCGAGGAACACCGGATTTTCAGAGAGGCGGCAAGGCGATTTTTTGCAAAGGAGGTCAGTCCCTACGTTGACGAGTGGGAAGAGGCCGGGATTGTGCCCAAAAGCGTCTGGCGGAAAATGGGAGAACAGGGGTTTCTCTGTATGGATGTGCCCGAGGAATATGGCGGCCTCGGGGCTGATTTTCTTTATTCGGTGATCCTGACCGAGGAACTGGGAAAAACGGGAAATACCGGATTGGTCGCACCTCTGCACAGCGATATTGTGGTCCCTTATATCACATCGTTTGGTTCCGAAGAACTGAAGAAAAAGTACCTTCCCGGGTGTATTTCCGGAGAGTTGATTACTGCCGTGGCCATGACCGAACCCAATACAGGGAGCGACCTGGCCGCCATCCGGACCACTGCCGTGGAAGACGGGGATAACGTGGTTATCAATGGCCAGAAGACCTTTATCAGCAACGGGCTGAACTGTGGACTCCTCGTCCTGGCCGCCAAAGATCCTTCTGTGAACAACCCTTATCAGGCCATTGATCTGTATGTGGTTAAAGAGGGCACACCGGGATTTGAAAAAGGGAAGAAGATAAAGAAGGTGGGGTGGCACAGCCAGGACACGGCCGAACTTTTTTTCAGCGACTGCCGGATCCCCAAGACCCACCGCCTGGGAAATAGAGGGGGCGGGTTTATGATGCTCATGGAAAAGCTCCAGCAGGAGCGGCTCATGTGCTGCATTATCGCTGTAACCGCTGCCGAGCGCATGCTGGAGATGACCATCCAGTACTGCAAGGAGAGGACCGCCTTTGGCCGCCCCATATCCAAGTTCCAGAACTCCCAGTTCAAGATCGTTGAGATGGCGACCGAGATCAAGTTAGGGCGGACATTTGTGGACAAACTGATCGTCGATCACATGGAGGGGGCCAATGTGGTGGTAAACGTCTCCATGGGCAAATACTGGACATCTGAAATGGCCATGCGTGTCGCCGACCAGTGCGTCCAGCTTCACGGAGGCTACGGGTATTGCGAGGAATATCCGATCGCCCGGGCCTGGAGAGATACCCGGGTACTGTCTATCTTTGCCGGGACCAGTGAGATCATGAAAGGAATTGCCGCCAAGTTCATGGGACTGTGAGGATTGATGATGTGTGATCGGTGTCTGATCCCCTGTGAAATAGGAAAAAAGAGGCCTTTCACCCGTATGCCGAACGCTGAGCAGGCGATGTGGGTTGGATTCGGTATCATACTTTAATCCGAGATATCGGGAAGTCTGAGGTGCGATCTTAATGAGGGAAAAATTCTATGTCAGATAACCATTCAGGAAAGGGGGTTGACCTTTCGCTGTTTTTCGAGCCCGAGAGCATGGCGGTTGTCGGGTCTTTTAGGAAGGCGGGCTTCGGGGGATATGTGGTGGTCAAATCCCTTCTGAGGTCGGGGTATGCCGGCGCGATTTTCCCGGTCAATCCTGCATATGATGAGGTGCTCGGCATAAAGGTCTATCCTTCGGTCAGTGAGGTACCTTCAAAGATAGATGTGGTGTTGATCATGATAAACGCCCGCAATGTCCCAGATGTCATTGAAGAATGCGCCGGGAACGGCATTCGGGCCATTGTCCTGGTTGCCGACGGTTTTGCGGAGAGGGACCGGGAAGGGGCGAGGCTGCAGGATGAGGTGGTGGCGATTGCAAAAAAATGGGGGGCAAGGATCATCGGGCCGAACACCGCCGGTATCGCCAACGTGAGAAACGGCTTCAATCCCTGTCCCTATGAAGCGGGTTATTACCGGTTTAAACACGGACCAGTGACCATCTGCTCTCAGACAGGGATGATCAATCCTCAGGCGTTCCCATACTCGAATCTCCGCTTAGGGATCAGCAAGATCTGCGATCTCGGAAACAAGTGTGATCTCGATGAGTGCGACCTCTTGGAATACCTGGAAAAGGATGCGTCGACCCAGGTGATCAGCATGTATCTGGAAACGATTAGGGAGGGACGACGGTTTCTGGAGATTGCCGAGAGGGTGGCCTCCAAAAAGCCCCTGCTGGTACTCAAATTGGGCACAACCAGGGAAGGCGCCCGGGCCGCTGCATCCCATACCGGGTCTATGGCAATTGATGATAAGGTCTTTGATGCGGCCTGCCGCCAGGCAGGTATCCTGCGTCTCAAAGCATTCAGCGAGCTTTTTGAACTTCCCAAGGTCTTTGCCTCTCAGCCCCTTCCGCCCGGAAACCGGTTTGGGATAGTCAGTTATACGGGAGCCATAGGTGTTTTGGCTACAGATGAAGGGGCCAAATACGGCCTGGTTACGGCCGAGTTGTCCCGCGAAACAGCTGAGATGTTTGAAGGGATATTTTACGGCTTAGGAAAGATGCCGGTGGATATCGGGCCCATGATACCGGCTGTTAAGGACTTTTCCACCGTGTACGCAGCGATTCTGAGAGCGGTTCTGGAGGACGAAAATGTGGATTCCCTCTTTAATGTGATGTGGGCCGATGCCAAGGGAAACAATACAAAGGCTTATCTTGAGACCTATAACGAGATAAAAAGCCTGGTCCGGAAACCGGTGGTGACCTATATTTACGGCCCCAACGCAAGCCTTATCGCTGATCTGACTGCCCAGATAGAAGAGCTTGGGTTCCCTGTGTTTGGTGAACCCGAGAGATGCATCAAGGCCCTGGGGATGGCTTTTAAGTACGCAAGCATGAAAAGAAAAGAGACTGTTCACGGTTAAGCAGAAGGAGGAATTATGGAAAATCCGATTACGAATTACTGGCAAATCCGTCTGACAGACCTCAAGGAGACATTGGAAGGCAACAATTTCGAGGTCTTTATCGCAGACACGGCAGTTGACGCAGGCCATCTGGTGTTGGAGAAAATCCTTCCCAAGACAGGCGCCAAGACCGTTTCCTGGGGCGGGTCCATGACCTTCATCGCCACGGGACTTTATGACGCTATCAAGGGAAATCCCAAGCTGGAGGTCCTGGATGTCTTCAACAAAAACCTCTCCCCTGAGGATGCGCTGAAGCTGCGGCGGGAATCCCTTTTCGCTGATCTCTTCATCACCGGGACCAATGCGATAACCGAGACGGGCGAACTCGTCAATCTGGACATGGTGGGCAACCGGGTCGCCGGGATCACCTTCGGCCCTAAACATGTGGTTATCATGGCCGGCAGGAACAAGATCGTTCCCGATTTAGAGGCTGCAATGGTGCGCATCAAGGAATATGCGGCACCCGCCAATGCCATGCGGTTGGATAAGAAGACCCCGTGTGTAAAAACATCCTTTTGTGCGGATTGTAAAAGCCCGGATCGTATCTGCAACACCTGGACCATTACCCAGAAATCATTCCCCAAGGGAAGGATCAAGGTTGTTCTGATCAATGAAGGCCTGGGTCTATAAGGTCAGACACTCCTCGAATGACGACAGGCAGCTGTCCGGGTAAAATATTCAAGTTGACCTCATTTCTCTCAAGGTGTATATGGGACATGGGATCGAACCATCTTCTAAATATCCCGGATAGGGATACAGAGAACTCGTAAACCGACGAGGCTATCCGAGGCCCGTCATGCATGACCAAC
>CAZACO010000273.1:4054-5969 GCA_964483185.1 uncultured Desulfobacteraceae bacterium | reverse complement strand
CAGATTTCAAGTTTGATGCATTCGTAAAAAGTCAAAATCTCGCGCAAAGGCGCAACGCTCGCAAAGTTAACTTTTTAATATTAAAAGATCTTTTCTTGGCGTCTTTGCGAGAAAACATACTTTTTACGGGACCATCAAGTTTCAGATTTCAAGTTTCGATTTTCCATTTTTGCGCACCCTCAATTCGGGTACCATCAGGCCCAATATCAACCGCAGCGTCTGATAGTCAAACGGCTTGAAGGCGCCGCGGTAGGCCACCACTGCCGCGCACCCGCACCGGGAACAATCGGCACGATCGCCATAGGTACAGGCCTTGGGGCCGCCATCTGATCTAAAACAACGGACACGCCGGCTGACAGGACAGGTTGAATAGCTGTTCCATTTCTCAAAATCACCGCTGATCAGCAACTGACGGGCCATGGCAGGCGTAAAGCCGATCTTTTCCCCATATCTTTTTCTCAAGGAAAGAAGGTGCATGACCAGGCGATCCCTCTCATTTAAGGGGATAAACAGTCCTGAATCATCGGTTGTCTTATCAGGGGTGTAAAACGAAAACCCGATCCCCTTGACAGGAAGTCCCATCATCTCTTTCACGAAATCATCCAGCCGGTCCTGATTCAGTCTGGAGATGGTCATATGCACAATCGGGGGCTGAGACGCCCTTTTCAGATTTTCTACGGCCTGACGATACACACCCTTTCCCCGAATCGTATCGTTAAGGTCTTCCGGACCGTCAAGAGATAGTATCCACTGACCGTTTTTGAGTTCAGGAAAACCGTTTACCCCGTTGGTAAAGGCCAGGGTTGCGTCGAAGATCCTGCTCGCCGCCCTGCACACCGCCGGCCGGAGCGTGGGTTCGCCCCCGTACAGGATGGCGGCCTGCAGGCCCTTTGCCCTCATCCTTTTCAAGAAGGCGATCATCTGGCCATCGTCCAGTTCAGCCGGGTGGTCCTGCTTCCACCAGTAACAGTGGAGACACCTGAGGTTACATCGATGGGTAATATCGACGGCAACGGTGGTCGGACGCCTCGTAAAGATCCATTTGCCGAGAATGATCAGCTTTCCAGGGGTCAATCGCATGGCGCAAGGGTGTTGAATTTCCTTTCATATTCATTGACAAAGCCCTTTATGGTCCCTTCATCTGCAAAGCTGTAGTACCTGTTATTTCCGATGATCACATGATCAAGGACCTGAATCGTCAGGAGTCTGGCGGCCCAGACCAGATCTCTCGTAAGCCTCTGATCCTCTGGCGAGGGCGTTGGATCGCCTGAAGGATGGTTGTGTACAAACACGAGGGAAGCGGCCTTATACTCAAGTGCCATTGAAACAATTTCGCGCGGATAAACAGCGCTTCCGGTAAGACTCCCTTCAAAGAGATCCTGATCGGCAATCAGCTCGTTCTTGCGTGTCAGGAAAAGGACCTTGAAGACCTCTCTTTTCAGGTCCCGCATCGAATGGAAAAGGTAGTCGAAGACAGCCTGAGAAGAACCGAAAAACATCTTGCCGGAAATTCTGTCTTTAAGGTACCTTCCGGCCACCTGGTGGACAAGGCCCAGGTAAAGGGCATTTTTTGGGCCGATCCCCTTTATCCGGGTCAGCTTCTCCGGAGGCGCCGATAACACCCCTGAAAGATTTCCGAATGCTTTCAAGGCCTCGCGTGCCGGAATCTTCTGATCGCCCCTCGGTGTCCCCAACGTAAGAAGGAATTCAATCACTTCTTCATCACTGAATCGTTCAAGGCCGCCCTCCAGGAATCTCTGTCGCATCCTTTCACGATGGCCTTTGCCCCTTTTTTGCCATGTTTCCTTTTCCATTTTTTCCACGTTAACGATGTATGGTTGGCTTTTGATCTTACCAAAGAGAAAGGAAAAATCAAGAAGAAGGTTGCCGAATCTTAAAGACTGCTTAAAATATA
>CAZACO010000273.1:0-3954 GCA_964483185.1 uncultured Desulfobacteraceae bacterium | reverse complement strand
AGAAAGGAAAAATCAAGAAGAAGGTTGCCGAATCTTAAAGACTGCTTAAAATATAATGTTAGTCACATCGTCTTGTGGAAGATGAATTAAAACATTGATGGGAAGAAAGGTAGTATGCTATGGTAGACGAAAATATACCATTCCCTCTGTTAAGGAGACTCGAAGTCTGATATGTTATTTCTGAAATTAGTCATATTCTTGGTTGTTTACATCATTATACAATTTATAGATACGGAATGCGCGCTGGCATGGGGCCCTGGGGTCCATACCGCCATTGCCCTGAGTTCACTTGATTCTGCCAGTCTGTTACTCCCATCTGTCGCGCGGGTCATTACCTCATTCCCCATCGAATACCTGTACGGCTCTCTGTCGGCCGATTTTTTCATCGGAAAGGGAAAGAGAAAACAGAGAAAAAATCCGCATGCCTGGGAAGGCGGTTTTAGATTTCTGGGCGAGGCGATTGATGACCGTGAAACGGCTTATGCCTTAGGATTTCTTTCTCATTTAGCCGCCGATGTCATGGCTCACAACTTCTTTATCCCGAATCTGTTAAGCGCATACCCGGGCAGAGGAGGGATGGGCCATCTGTTCTGGGAGATCAGATCTGACTATTTGATCGGATCAGCCTACACAAGTATTGCCAGGGGCGTACTTGATATGGACCATCAGATATGTGATGATCTCCTGAAGCTTATCGCGGGAAGGAGAAAGAAAGGGTTTAAGGCAAAAAAGGGTTTTTTTGCCCAGACGGTCAAACTTTCCGATCGACTTCATACCACCCACGATCTTTTTTTTGAAACCAAGGTGGTTCAGTGGCGGCATTTCCACGGATATCTTGCCCTTATGCTTGACCTTTCGCGGAGCCTGGTGAACGACTTCCTGAAACATCCCGAATCATCTCCCTGTCTCCTTTACGACCCGATGGGCAGGCGGAATTTACTCCTCGCAAAAAAGAAAAGGGCCTTCCCCAGATTTTCCCGAACACCCCGGCCTGTCCGACGATTCGACGTGGATAAAAACCTGCTCAATCTATGAACACGATTAGAATCCTTCCAGAGAAATTGGCTTCCCAGATAGCAGCCGGAGAAGTGGTGGACCGGCCTGCCTCGGTGGTTAGAGAATTGACAGATAACAGCATCGACGCGGGCGCGGATCGGATTGTAGTGAGGATCGAAAGCGGGGGGAAGAGACGCATCAAGGTCAGCGACAACGGCATCGGCATGTCTGAGGATGATCTCCTCTTGTGTGTGGAAAGACATGCGACGAGCAAGATAAAAACAGCGTCCGATCTCTTGAATGTCAAATCATTAGGCTTCCGAGGAGAAGCCCTCCCAAGCATGGCTGCGGTTTCCCGCATGCAGATTACCTCACTTCCTCAGGGCCAGTTGACAGGGCACAGGCTCAAAATATCGGGCGGAAAATTGTTGGCCATAGAGGAAACAGGGGCGCCTGCAGGTACAACTGTTGAGGTGAAGGACCTCTTTTTTAATATCCCGGCCAGACGAAAATTCCTTCGTGCCGTACGCACTGAAACAGATCATATCGTGGACGTCATGTCCCGGGTTGCCATGCCGTTTCCTAAGATACATTTCAGATTGGAAGATGGCGCGAGGAACATCATCAACCTGCCGGCATCAGGGGACATCGTTGCTCGACTCTCGGGGCTGTTGGGTCGAAAGGTGGGTGAGGCGATGATGGTGGGGAAGAAAAGAGAGGGTGACCTTTCAATCAAGGTCTATGCAGCGCCCCCTGACTTTGCAAGGAGCCGGGGAGATCGCCTCTTTGTCTATGTAAACGGCAGGAACATCAGGGACCGGTTCGTGACAAAGGCGATCATGGACGGTTATGGCAAACGGCTGATGAAGGGGCGATACCCGCAGGTGGTTGTTTTCATTGATATCGACCCTTTGGAAATCGATGTCAATGTCCATCCGACCAAGCAGGAAATCAGATTTCGTAACGCTCCCGGGGTGTTTCAGACCATCGTAGCCGCTGTTGGAAATGGATTGGCTAAGTCGTCTCATCCCTTTTCGAAGAAGGGATTCATTGACCATCGGGCGGTCCCGATACAGACAGGTTTTTCGCCCGCTGTTTCAGAGCCCCCGTGGGAATATTCTCCAGGACCCGAATGGAGAGAGGCCCCGGACCGGACAGTACCCCTTCAGCCATCCATGGTCTCAGTGGGGCCACAGATCATCGGGCAGTTGGGAAGCACCTATATCCTCTGCCAGGTTCAAGATGGACTCATGATCGTTGATCAGCATGCCGCCCACGAAAGGATCGTATACGAACATCTCAAAAAATCCCTCGCCACCTCACGGGTTGAAATTCAGACCCTGTTGATCCCGCATGAGTTGGAGCTTTCGACAAAAGAAAAAAAGGTGATTCTGGAAAAAGGAGACAGGTTGCGTGGTCTCGGGATTGAATTTGACTATTTCGGCGGCAATACCTTTTTGTTAAGGGCGGTACCCGCCCTGTTAAAGGACGTGGACTGGAACACCTTTATATCCGAGTTTGCCACAGAATTGGAGGATGGCACCCCTGATGAAGACACCTGGTTCGATACGTGCGTAACGCTTATGGCCTGCCACGGTGCGATCCGGGCCGGACAGCGCCTGACCCATGAAGAAATGACCCGGCTCCTAGGCGATTTACGAGAAATGGACCTCCCAACGAACTGTCCTCATGGAAGACCCATATTCAGACATTTTACCTATTATGAGATGGAAAAGATGTTTAAGAGGGTCGTGTGAACGGTACGCCATGTCCCAAGAAAGACGGCCAAAGATCGTTGTTATTGCAGGCCCGACAGCCAGTGGGAAGACAGCCTTTGCCGTGGAGGTAGCGCGTTCGCTGTCAGGAGAGATTGTGAACGCCGACTCCATGCAGGTGTATCGGGGGATGGATATCGGCACGGCCAAGCCGACCCGTGCAGAACAAAAGGGAATCCCCCACCATCTTTTAGACATTGTCCATCCAGATGAGGACTTCAACGCCGCAATCTATCGTCGTGTGGCCCTTCCGATAGTCAATGATATCTGCTCAAAGGGAAGGGCATGCCTCGTTGTCGGAGGCACCGGGCTCTATATTCGGGCACTGCTCGGAGGGCTTATGAAATCCCCGCCCTCAGATCCGAGACTGAGGGAAGAATTGCACATGGAATGTGAAGTCCACGGTACCCCAAAGCTTCACGAAGAACTCAAAGGCCTCGACCCTGAATGCGCGGAGGGGATCCACCCAAATGATAAGACCCGAATTATAAGGGCCCTCGAAATCATTCGCCTTTCCAACCGTCGTTCTTCGGATCTGATGAAAAAGCATGGCTTCAGGGATCGATCGTTGGATGCCTTGAAGATTTGTCTGAACGTGGACAGGAAGGAACTCTATCACCGCATCAACGAGAGATGCATGGAAATGGCCGACAGGGGTCTTATGGAAGAGACCCAATATCTGTTGAACAAAGGGTACTCCCCTGATCTCAAACCGATGAAGGCGATCGGCTACAGGCATATGATCCGCTATTTACAGGGGAAGGAGTCCTTTAGAGAAACGATCGACACCCTCAAGAGGGATACCCGCAGATATGCCAAGAGACAGATCACCTGGTTCAAGGCAGAACCTGACGTCATATGGATTGACCCCGATGATATGGACATGGTAATAAGAAACATCACGTTGTTTCTGTCTGAAAGCGCTTGACCTTTTGATATTTATTTTCTATGCCAGATGATACAAAAAACCGACATATGCCATGAGCTAGCTGGAGACCTTTGAAACATGCTCCATTTTATTCAAGATCAATCCTGCTTATAAGCGGGACGCTGGAGCAGGATTAACCACCCCGGAGGAACAGGCTTCGCATTCCACGGGGCAGGCAGGAACATATGAAATATTTTGAGGAGTAACATTTGATGGTCCCGTAAAAAGTATGTTTTCTCGCAAAGACGCCAAGAA
>CAZACO010000272.1:3556-5971 GCA_964483185.1 uncultured Desulfobacteraceae bacterium | reverse complement strand
TGACCTCCACCGAATCCGCGATCAGTTCACGGCTGGCCAGGACGTATTTCATGCCGTCATGACCCATGGCGATGCCGTCGCAGATACCGATGGTGGGGAAAACGATGGGCGTTCCCCCACCGCTACAGACACCTTTGACCACACCTTCCACCACACTGTTCAGGTGAATATGGCCTGGCACGATCTGATTAAACGTGTTGACAACACCCACGATCGGCTTTTCCAGCTCCTGCTGGGTGTATCCCATGGAGTAGAAGAGGGCTCGATGCTGCGCTCTCTTCAGCCCCTTTTTCATCTGGTCGCTTCTCATCTTTTACCTCTCCTTCAGTTATCTTGCTCCGGGATCGCCTCCGGCCGCGGTGAAAACCCACGACCGGCGCTATCTTGAGGACAACCAGCACAAATACCCTAACTCTGCTGGATATCCCGAATCAGTTTCCACTGCCGGAGGAAGTAAAGATCCCGCTTTCGCAAAATCTCCTCACTCGATTCTTTTTCATAATCATAGAAACCTTTTCCGGTCTTTATGCCCAATTTTCCTTCCTCGACAAGGCGTCTTAACGACTCGGGTGGGGACTTCATGGCATTCAGGTCACTGAAGAGGTAACTCGCCACACTGTGAAACACGTCCAACCCGCCCAAGTCCGCCGTTTTCAAGGGCCCTAACCACGGATAACGAAAACCGATACCGTAACTCATGGCCCTGTCAGCATCTTCGGGGGTGACCACGCCGGCCTCCACAAGGTGCAGTGCCTCCCTGAGGGCGGCGAATTGAAGACGGTTCATGGCGAATCCAGGCAATTCCTTTTGAATGATAATCGGCATTTTTCCCAGCCTTTCAGCGATGCCGAAAATCAGATTAACTGTTTCATCAGCAGTTTTTTCTCCCCGAATCACCTCCACCAGAGGTACAAATTCCGGTGGGTTCACCCAATGCATGCCGGCAACCCGTTCCGGTCGTATGCAGGCCGAGGCGATGGAAGCGATGCTCAGCCCCGAGGTGTTCGTGGCCAAGATGGTCTCCGTCGCGCAAAAGGCTTCCATCTGGGCAAAGAGCGCCTGTTTCAGTTTCAAGTTTTCGGGTATCGCCTCCAGCACCAGCTGAACCCCATCCAAGGCCCCTTTCAGGCTCTTGGTGACCGAGATTCTCTCTCTGTCCGCCTTTGCCGACGCTTCCGAGAAAGCAAGCTCCTGAATGAATACCCTCTGGGATCTCTCTATCCTGTCCAACGCCTTTTCCAGTTGGTCATCCAAGACGTCTTGCAGGATTACATCATAGCCCGCACGGGCGAAGCACAAGCCGATACCGCCGCCCATAGTCCCGGCGCCAACGATTGCCACCCTGGATATATCTCCCAATCTCATGTCTTACCCCCTGCACGACAGTTGATCAGCGAACTCATTCTGGTCAGGTGATTCATCTCCTTCCTCAAGCCCGCTGGATTCAACGATACGCCTTATCTTTTCCAATATGGAATCGGATAACTTGCACTCGACAATACGCTCCGTCTATCCATCCAAAACGGATAAAATCATGACTTTCCATCTAATGATTTGTTAATGATATAATCTGACAATTTTGATTGTCAACCAAATTTTTTGAAAAAACAATTTTCCATGGTTTATCGATTTAAATCACTTATATTTATGGAGAAAATGGGGACAGGCAAATAGTTCTTCTGGTCCGAACGGTTCAAGGGTGTTATCATAGATAATGGCGAGACCCTGGTCAATTGCCTTGCCCACATCGATCTCAATCCCATCCGGGCAGGGATCGTGGAAAAGCACGAGAAACGACCCAGACCAATCCAGGGGTTGAACGGAGTCTATTCCCTATCTTACCCCGGCCTTGGCCTGAAAACTGGCAAGGTAACCAGCAGGAACTCCGGACCTCGAATTATAAAGGGGACTTCCCTTGGCTCGTAATGCGATCCTATTTTGGCTGACGATACTCTTTGCCGTCTTTGCGGGAATCTACTTCAGAGGGTATAAAGACAAAGGAAAAAACCCCTTGATTGTTCACAAGGACTGGGCGAATTGCGTCCAGCCGACCGTGGATGGCGGCTGTGTTATTGCCGGGGTTATTTGGGGCATGGGTGGCATGCAGAGTGCCGTTTACCTGGTCAAAACCGATGCCGATGGTGGCAAACTGTGGTGCAAGACCTTTGGGCAGGGTGATGTGAATCGAGGAAACAGCGTTCAGCAAACGCTGGATCTGGGCTATATCGTGGCAGGAACCACATGGCCTAAGGATGAGAAACATAGCGATATGTATCTTGTAAAGACCGACCCGGATGGCAACGGGATCTGGAGCAGGACCTATGGCGGAAGGTGGAGAGATGAAGGCCACTCGGTTCGTCAAACCACGGATGGCGGCTATGTTATTGCCGGCCAGACAGATTCTTTCGGGGATGG
>CAZACO010000272.1:0-3456 GCA_964483185.1 uncultured Desulfobacteraceae bacterium | reverse complement strand
AAACCACGGATGGCGGCTATGTTATTGCCGGCCAGACAGATTCTTTCGGGGATGGCAATGACGACGTATACCTTGTAAAGACCGACGCAGGCGGCAACGAGATATGGAGCCGGACCTATGGCGGGAACCGGAAAGATGAAGGCCGATCGATTCGTCAAACCACGGATGGCGGCTATATTATTGCCGGCCGGACAGATTCTTTCGGGGATGGGAATGAACAGGTATATCTGATGAAGACCGATGCCGAGGGAAACCTTGTTTGGGGCAAGACCTTTGGAGGGGATGGCCGTGACCGGGGAGAGTCCGTCCGCCAGACCTCTGATGGGGGGTACATCGTCGTGGGAACCACCTGGCCCTTTGACGCGACATACAGCGATCTTTATATGCTCAAAACCGATCCAGAGGGTCAAGAGGTTTGGCACAAAACCTTTGGAGAGAGATATGGGGATCACGGGTTTTCAGTAGAGCAGACGCGCGATGGCGGCTACATTGTGGTTGGCAATACGTGGCCTGTCGGGAGGATAGGCCAAAGCAGGATCTACCTCCTCAGAACAGATGGTAAAGGTGGAAAAGTCTGGGCCAAGACCTTTGGTGGTGAGGGATCTGCCTACGGTTATTCTCTCTGTCGGACAACGGATGGGGGATATATCGTGGCCGGTAAAATAGAGGATATGGATGGGGGCGATGACAACATCTACCTGATCAAGACATATGGCGACGGGGTCCAGGCATGGAGAATGACAGGGGCCTGCCCTGACATGAAGTAAAGGGAACATGAGATGGGGTTAGGTATTTCTAAAGCCTCAGGTCTTTGTAGAGGGGAGAGAAGGTTTCCTCAATAGTCTGAGGATCCTTCGCCCATCATCTGAAACCAGGACCGCATATAATGAAGTCCCGATGCGATGGTTAATAGCCCCGTGACCCAGTAGATCGCTGGAATGAATCCGGAAAAAAGATGAAAATGGCTTTTGGCAAGTACCAGAAACACCGTGGCAAGTTGCAGGCAGGTCGTTATCTTGCTCAATACTGAGGGTTTGATCTTAAAATCCTGTTTATTCAAGAAGAGGATCAGCACGCCTAACAGGATCAAGATATCCCGTGTAATGACAATAACGGTCAACCAGGGAGGGATGAAATTTCTGACCGCCAGGACAATGAAGGCTGCAATGAGAAGAAACTTGTCCGCCAATGGATCAAGGTAGGATCCGAGCCTGCTCTTCTGGTTGAGCAGCCTGGCCACCAATCCGTCTGCCCCATCGCTGAGACCGGCCACTATGAAAACGGCCAGCGCCGCCAAGAACCTCTCATTTATCAAGTAGATAATGAAAATCGGCACCAGGATGATTCTTAATGTGCTGATCAGGTTAGGGATGGTCATAACAGTGGTTTACTCAAGGTTAAAAACGATCGTTTTTTCGTCGGCATGACCAAGATATAGCGGAAAGGGGCGTTTTGGATGGTTCAGGACCCGGTTAATAAATTTGTTCCCATCTCCCTGGAATTCCACGGTTACAGATATGGAATTACCCTTGATTTTAGACGGGATCACTGATTTTACCCCCATTACCTCCTTTTTCAGAAAATCGCTGAAGCCCCAGAACTGTTTAGGCCTGCTCATGCCCGTCAAGGTAACTTCTAATGGATAAATTTTTCCGTTCTCGCTGGCAACGGCCCTTACGATACAGGGGCACAACGTGGCAGCCATCCGGTTCACAATCCCCTCAAGTGCGGCGATAGTTTGTTCGGTGTCTGTCAGTCCCTGCTCAATCTGTTCCACAATAAATCCCTGGCAAACCTGAATACCCTGGGATACGTCCAAGGCCCTCAGTGTCAGGGACAGCTCTTTTTTGTCACTGATGTTGCTCTGGCCGCAGATGACCACATCAGCCGAAAAGAGCCTTCCCCACTTTAGAATATCTTGGTTTTGAAGGTCAGGAGCTGTCAGGCTCTCAACGTGGTTGACGTCAGGGGGGCTCAACGACCTGTTGATCGGAATAAACCCTCTATTCTGGAAGACCTTGTGAAGCGCAAGCTCCAGAGCGCTCAACCCCCGGAATCCCTCCGTGTCTTTCCACCAGTATGACAGATCGCCTGCCTCGGTTTCAGAGACCATGAAGAGGACCTTGATCGGGGTCGTTTCCGTAAGCACGGCCCCGGCCGCCCTGAGCTTTTCACGGATGATGTCTTCATTGACCCTGAGTCTTATGAGGACCTTGTAGTTGCCATCGACCTGGTGCTCTGCCAGGATATGAAAATTTTCGATCTCTTCCTGAGCGCCCGGTATGATTTCCTCGGTGACCCTCTCAAAATTATTCACTGCGCCCTGAGTTCCAAGCAGGTGTACGATATAATCTTCCACGCCCTTCATCAAGGCCTGATGGATAGCTGTTTTTTTTGCGAGGGCCGAGTTCCCTTGGATAATAGGGGCCGCTCCGATGGCCAAAAGCTCAGTACTTTCAGGGCGTTCTTCCGGTTCGGCCCGTGAAAAATGGGGACCGAAAAGGGGAAAAAATGCAAGGAAGAGAGTAAAGATGGCTTTTCCATTGAGCCTTTTCGCAATCCTCCCTATCATATTTCTTTTCTGCCCCACAAAAAATCTATCATTTTGGTGTCTCAATCGTCGTACGCGGACTATCGCAGGGATTCCAACTCATTTTTAGACTCCATGACGAGTCCTTTATTGATCGCCAGGACCTGTTTAAACGCCTTTTCCGCTTCAGATAACCTGTTTGCCTTTTTATAAGCGATGCCCATATAGTAGTATATTTCGGGGAGATTTTCTTTGTACTGCAAGGCGTCAGAAAACCTCTCTTTAACCTTCTCTAGCCACTGTTTTCCCTGCTCCATTGTGTAGATGCGCATAAACCCTACGTAAGCCAGGGCCTTGTCTTTCTTCGTCTTTGCACTGTCTCTGGCGCTGCGCATCGACTCGAGGGCCAAATCGAACTTTTTTTCTTTGCCGTAGGTCAGGCCCAGCCCCCGATGGGCATCGGAGTAGTTAGGATCCAGTTGCAGGGCCAGTTCGAATTCCCGCTTGGCGTCATAAAGGTAGTTTTTCTCGAGCAGTTTTAGACCGCTGGAAACATGATGTTTCGGGGTGTCTAACATACTTTCAGGCGCCCTTGGCTTCGGTGAGCAGCTCATGAAGAAGAGAGGGGCCAAGAGAAAAACAACAAACAGCGTGCAAAAAGGCTTACGTTTGATGACATCCATCAGAATTCCTCCAATCAAAGGCCATCCCGGATTGCTTCAAAATCCCCTGAGACCTTTGCAAAACGGCCTCTTTCGCATCCCGCGTCGGCGGGACGTCGCGTTCAGATGTTGATGCATTCGTAAAAAGTCAAAATCTCGCGCAAAGGCGCAAAGATCGCAAAGTTAACTTGTTAATATTAAAAGATCTTTTCTTGGCGTCTTTGCGAGAAAACATACTTTTTACGGGACCATCAAATGTTACTC
>CAZACO010000271.1:2274-6020 GCA_964483185.1 uncultured Desulfobacteraceae bacterium | reverse complement strand
ACCCTGTCCTTTATCCTGTTGATATGGCCACGTCCCATCCCCTTGACCTCGCAGCCCAACTCAAAATACCGCTCTATCTTCCCGTCGTCCAAGATCCCGAAGCAGTCCACTACCGCCAGAGGGCCGCCTGCCATCCTGACAACCTCCTCCGGCTCAAGTTCCAGATAGGGACGGTGTCGAACCGCCAAAACAACCGCATCTGATCCTCTCAAGGCCGCTTCCAGGTCCGATGTCATGGAGAAATCGGCTAAATGTCCCTGGTTGCGGAAAAAGCGCGACCAACTGGCGCCTACGGCCGGGTAAGAATCCTGTTTTTCCAGTTCCCACCAGTGTTGAACATACGGATCATGGGCCTTGATTTCTGCTCCCATTTCCGTCAGCTTTCGAACGACGATCTCGGAGCCGCTGTAACGGGTGTCCCCGACATCCTCCCGGTAGGAGGCCCCGAGCAGGGTGATCTGGGAGGCGGCCACGATACGCCCCATGTTTCTCAGGGCATCACGGACTAACTGGGCCGCATGGAGGGCCCTCGTGTCATTGATGTTGATGGCCTCAGGGGTAATCTTGAATATATCATTCTCAAATCCCATCAGGTGCTTGTATGCCCAGAGCCCCAGCCCCCCATCCTTTGGGAGGCAATATCCGCCGATGCCGGGTCCGGGAAAGAGGATATTGCTGTGGGTGGGGCGGACCTTGATGGCATTGATAACCTTGAGGATGTCAACCCCGTTGGTCTCGGCAAACAGGCTCCATTCGTTGAGAAAGGCCAATATGGTGGCCCGGTAGCTGTTTTCCACGATCTTGCAGGTCTCACTCTCGATCGGACGGTCAAGCACGGTCAGGGGATATTCTTCCACATTGAGGACATCTGACAGAAACCGCGTCACCTTTTCCCTGCTTTCCCGGTTTATCCCGCTGCACACGCGCCAGAAATCCCTCACCGAACGTACATATTCCTTGCCGGGCATGACCCTCTCGAAGCTGTGTGCCAGCATCGGTTCTTCATCGATCCCCCTAGCCTTGAAACCCTTCTTGATAAGGGGATAGGCCACATATTCGGTGGTTCCCGGGGGCACGGTGGTCTCTATGAGGACCAGACAGCGGGGAGAAATCCGCTCGCCGATGATCCTGAAGCTGTCTTCGAGGGCACCTATCTCTGCAAAGCCCGTTTTCAGATTGCCCAATTCCACTTTGAGAAAATCGCACTGCACATCCACAATCAGGACATCCGCCAATTTAAGCGCATCATAGGTGAAGGTGGCGGTCAGGGTCTTCTTCCCGGTGACACATCGCTCGATCAGGGGGGCCACTTCCGGGTCCTCGGCCTTTACAGGGGAGATGCCGCGATTAAACAGGGGGATCTTCCAAAAACTCCGGGGACTCGGCCGCTGCATGCCGATGACAAACTTGTTCGGGTTTCCGGTTTCCCTGTCCACCGAATCGGCCACCACACCCGCCATAACCGCCCCCACGAATCCGAGGCCCATGACCACGACGATCTCGAACCCCTCTTCCCGCCGGGCCCGAACCATCTTTTTCAGCCTCTCGTATTCCAGTGAATAATCTTGTTCTTGCGGGAGATCGAATCTCTCCCCATCCGGGCTGACGGAATATTCCATCGTATGAACGGCCTCCTCGTTATTCGTCATCTGTCATTCGTTATTCGTTGACGAACAGATAACAAATAACCAACCTCAAATTGTCTGTTTGCTGTGTCCCGCTGATAGGCGGGATTGCGTGAGAGTTACTCGGCCTCTCTGACCAGCCGAAAACCGGTGGTTTGATACCTGTTGGCGGGGTGACTGAAATTCCTGTTGGCACATCGGCATCTGTTTCCGGGACCGTACCAGCTTCCGCCTCTACGCACCTTGTCAGACCCTGCTCCGGGTCCTTCCGGGTCCACGACCGGCTCTCTGCCATAGGGTCCGAGCCAATCCTGACACCATTCCCAGACATTCCCCGTCATGTCATAGAGGCCCCACGCATTCGGCGCGTAGCTCTTAACAGGGGCAGGCTGATCTGTGGGTAATCCCTTCGATTGAACAACCTTCACACAGGCATCGCTTTTCAAGGTGTTATTGGCATACATCGCTTTGCTGCAATCAATGGTCGCCCCCCAGCCATAGGCCGAGTCGCTCCCCCCCTTGCATGCGTATTCCCATTCCGCCTCTGTCGGGAGCCGGTAGACGCCCTCATTGAGGGCATTCAACTTCTTTATGAACGCCATGCAGTCATCCCAGGAAACACTCACGACCGGCATATCGTCCGTGCCCTTTTTCTTGAAAAAAAACCGCTCTCCCATAACAGCCCGCCACTGCTTCACCGTCACCTCGGTCGTCTGCATGTAAAAAGGCCTGCCAATCCTCACCTCATGTTCCACCTCGTTGCTTCTGCGGCCCTGTTCATCCGGCGGGCTTCCCATCGTGAAGCTCCCTGCCGGTATCAGGACAAACGCCATATCCAGGGAATTGGTAAAGCGTTTCTCCAGTGCAGAAACAGGAAAGGGAGACAGATTGATCAGGAACCATCCAGTAAAAACCAGAAACCAAACCTTTGCCGGATGTTGCAGAATAGTTTTCATGGCCGTAACACCCCTTATGTTGAAACCTGTGCAAAATGCCCCCCCTTCTGTTCTCCAAGGCGGGGACCTGACGTTGGTCCGAGGCTGAGCCCCTTCAAAACGCCTGTCTTGTGCAGGAGAGGATATCAAAAAAACCTGGTAAGGGGAAGGGAAAAATAGCCGTCTAAATCATCGTCGCGATTTCATCGAAACATCCCCGAATCTTCGCACCGGCCGCTGCCAGTTTTTCCGGAAGGATCCGCCCGGTTCCCGGCTCGGTAAACAGGTCCTGGTTGATCTCCACCTGAACGGCGAACTTTCCTGTCTCAGCCAGTGCGCGGCCGTAATGGGTGGTGATGAACCCGGCTGTATAGGGGTCGTTTAGAGAGGCAGAAAACCCGGCACTCAAAAAGGCCTGTTTCATCAAATGGAGGAGCGCCGCGGGACAGGTCGTCGGCCCTAACGCCCGGATCATCCCGCCCGCGTGATCGCCGTTGTTGCTCAGGACAATATCCTTCCTTTTCCGGCCCGCATCCGGGGCCTCGGAAGGACCCACCCCGTTGAGGGAGTGACCGTCGAACAACCCTTTGATATGCCCCTGACCCAGCGCCTTCACCAGCCGAAGATGATACGGCCAGTAATAGTGTATGAGCCGCTCGTTGATCTCTGTCCCATGCGGGGCCATGCCCGGACGATAGACCGGGCGGCCGGAATAGTCGACCCCGGCAACGACACCCTTTTCATCCCTGCGATCGGGATCCCGATTCAGATCGACCACCAGCCTGCTCCAGCTGGCGTACAAAATCTCTTCAGCCTCCAAAGATCCAAAAATTTCTCTGGTCCCCCAGTCCACCGAATCACCGATCTCATCATTGCTGAGGGCAAGGGCCGGTTTCATCGGATCAGGTATCCGTCCGGAACAGTGGGGGATGGATATGACAAAGGGGAGTTTCACCGCGGATCTCCTTGCTGGCTACTGGACGCTGGATATTCGTCAATCATCCATCCCATATATCCACTCCAGCACGAGACGGGCATGGTGCGACAGGGCGCCCTTGTCATCCGAAACAGGGTAGGAAAAAAGGAGATGGCAGAGCCTGGAAAGGGGGTCCGCAGACGCTCCCTCCCCGGCCCCTGAAACGGGCGGCCCGTCCACAACGATAAACTGGTTCTCGTTTTGGATATC
>CAZACO010000271.1:0-2174 GCA_964483185.1 uncultured Desulfobacteraceae bacterium | reverse complement strand
GGGATCACCCCGTTCTGGAGATGGAGGAGCGAGAGCATGGGAAACGCCCCGGTAAAGCGGGGGTTGATCTCAAGGGGATAGACCTGCCCGGCCCCTTCATCGATCATAAAGTCAATCCCTAAGATCCCTCGATACCCCAGGGCGGCAACATATTCCCCGATTCTCGTGGCCTGTTCCAGGGCTGCCTCCTGAACAGCCGAAGGCCAGGGGTTTTCATCCCACACGTGGCCGCAGAATACACCGTTCTCTGAGGAATCCCTGCAATAGGGAAGGTCAATGAGCTGTTTCTGGAGCCCTGATGCCAGGATGCCATGTCTTGTCATGCAGATGGCCATGCTGGCCGGGATCCCCGCAACAAACTTGCGGATCAGGACAGACGTGAGCGGAACGTCCCGCCAGAGACGTCCTTTCAACCGCTCCGCAAGCTGGTGATACGCATCGGCTGAACGGATAAAGAACGTCCCTCTCCCGCCACCCTGGCCTATATCCGGGAGCTGGATCGCCAGCTCCGTCCCCAGTTCCCTGGCCCACGCCTCATACCCCCGCTCACCGATGACCGCTATCGGCCAGATCGCGCCGGGGACCTGATGAAGACCCAGATTCGCTCCCATTTGCTGAAAAAAGGCCCTTTCCCTGAGCCTGAGGCGAAGATCCGCGGGATTGGCCAGGAGAAACCAGCCCTCCTCCTTTGACATCACCTCCAGATCCGGATAATTCTGATACAGTAACAGGTATTTCGGATCTGGAAGTCTGTTCAAATAGCCCTTTGCCAGCGGATGGGCAAGGAGAGCGGCGGAATGGCGGCCGTTTACAGGGAGCGCCTCCCCCGCTTCTTCAAGACAGAAGATGTCCGCCATCTTCCTCAGGAGGGGCAGGTCGGCGGTTCTGCTGAAGGTCACCATGTGATAGGAATCCAGAAAATAGGCGGGGATAATCCTTGAAAAGGCCGTCATGCCCACCCCGACAACCGTGCCGATACGGGCATGAAACAGCTCTCTGACGTGTTCCAATTCCTGCAAGAACATTCAGTCAACCCTAAAAGACCGGGGGCTTCAGGGCCGAGTCAGGACCCTTCGGCCAGGCCCTGTAAAAAGGGGCGCATCTTGCTGACGTCACTTCCCTGGCGAAAACATGCCACCAGGTGTCCGGCGCCAATCTGGGTCAAGCCGGGTTCTTTCTGACGGCACCGGTCGTCATGGGCGACCGCACACCTGGAGGAAAAAATACACCCTGCGTCCTCCTTGGCCTCATGGTCCCTGCCGAGAAGGGTCCCATAACGCTTGGCTTCCGTGCTCTGCCCGAACTTGGGAACGGCATCGATCAGGGCCTGTGTATAGGGGTGTTTCGGATTCCGGATGACCTCTTCTGCCGGGCCCAGCTCCATCAGGTTCCCCCGGTATATAACGGCAATCCGGTCACAGAGGTACCGCGCCGCTGCCAGACTGTGAGTGATGAACATCAGGGTGACCCCGAGTTTGTCCCTCATGGCTAACAGGATATTGAATATCTGGGCTGAAATAGAGGCATCGAGCATGGAGGTCGGCTCATCCGCAATAACAAACTCGGGATTCAGGACCATGGCCCTGGCAATGGCCACCCGCTGCCGCTGGCCCCCGCTCAGTCGATGGGGATACCTGAAAAGAAAATCATCAGGCGGGGAGAGACCCACCGATTTCAAGGCGTCTCTGACCATATCCTTTCTGGTGGAAACGCGCCCCATCCTGTGAATTTTCAATGGCTCCGACACCGTGTCATAGACAGACCGCTGGGGATTGAGGGACTGATAAGGATCCTGAAAGATCATCTGGACTTTACGGCGAAAGGCCTTAAGGGCCTTTCCCTTCAATCTCGTCACCTCGCGCCTGTCCAGAAATATATGTCCGGTTGCCGTCCTCTCGAGGCTGACAATCAAACGGCCCGCCGTTGTCTTGCCGCTGCCGCTTTCTCCGACCAGCCCAAAGATCTCTCCCTTGAATATGTCGAGGGAAATCCGCTTGAGCGCGATGACATCCTTTCCCGAATGCCGGAAAAGGTTTCCCTTGCTCCTGTAAATCTTGCTGACGTTCCTCATCTGGAGGAGCGGTTTGCTTCCCTTATCCATTCTTGCCTCAGTCGTGAGAGTCACGGGTCGTCATTCAGTACAGCGCGTGTGAAAGTTGAAAATGGAAACTTGA
>CAZACO010000270.1:0-6022 GCA_964483185.1 uncultured Desulfobacteraceae bacterium | reverse complement strand
GCGTGATTACCCAGACGCCGTCGTGCCCCGTCAATCCTCCTGAGACTCCCACTGGCCTAGGGGACAATCTGAGCAGAGGGGGTTCTTGCGGCAGTAGTTTTTGCCGGTCAGCACGATCAATGCGTGAAACTCGTTAAAAAAGGACGCATCTTCGGGGAGATGATCCATGAAAAGCGCCTGCATTTCATAATAGGTTGTTTCCTCTCCAGCCATGCCATGCCGGCTCAGTATCCGGTGGGTATAGGCGTCAACAACAAAAAGAGGCCTGTTTGCGGCATACAGAATAATGCTATCCGCGGTTTCATGTCCGACGCCATTAACGGAAAGAAGGCCTTTCCTGAGCGTCTCAGTCTCTTCCTGCAGAAAATGTGAAAGGTCTCCATCGTATTGATCCGCTATAAAATTGATCAGGTTCTTTAATCGTTTTGCCTTGATATTGTAGTAGCCTGCCGGCCGGATTTCCTTGGCCAGATCTTCTATTGAGACAGAGACAAGGCGTTCAAGGGAAACCAGGCCCTTGTCCTTGAGGTTCGAAATGGCCTTTTCCACATTCGCCCAGTTTGTATTCTGGGTAAGGATCGCTCCAATCATCACCTCTAACGCTGTCTCGGCCGGCCACCAGTTCTGTGGGCCAAAATGAGCTAAGAGAAGGTGGAACATCTCTGTCAGCCTTTCACCGGTTGTGGTATGGGGGATGAAATGTCCAAGGTCTTGCATTTTTGCAGGATGCAGGGTCTGTTTCAAGGCGTCTTCTCCTTAACATACAAATCTTATATCTTGACAGGCAAACGAAGATACCTTAGATTTTCTGCTCGTGTCAATGAGGCAACAGCCTTTATCGACAGGTTTGACCTACTATATAACCTGATAGCACAAAGAATTTCTTATGGCAAAAGATCAACAACTCACCAAAACACGGAATATCGGGATTATCGCGCATATTGATGCGGGCAAGACCACTGTGACGGAGCGTGTCCTCTTTTACTCGGGCCGTGTTCACAAGATGGGTGAGGTTCACAATGGTGAAGCCACCATGGACTGGATGGTGGAAGAAAAGGAAAGGGGTATCACCATCACCTCTGCCGTCACCTCCTGCGAGTGGCAGGGACATACGGTCAACATCATCGATACCCCCGGTCACGTTGATTTCACCATTGAGGTTGAGCGATCCCTCCGGGTCCTGGACGGCGCCATCGGTGTCTTCTGTGCGGTAGGAGGCGTAGAGCCCCAATCTGAAACGGTGTGGCACCAGGCGGACAGATACAAGGTCCCCAAGATCGCCTTCATAAACAAATTAGACCGGATTGGTGCTGATTTTTTCAGGGTCATTCAGATGATCAAAGACCGACTTGGCGCTGTTCCCCTTATTCTCCAGTTACCCTGGGGGGTGGAGGACCATTTCAGGGGCGTTATTGATCTTATCAAAATGAAGGCGATCCATTGGGAAGATGAAACGTTGGGCGCCGAATTCAGCGAGGTGCCGGTCCCGGAGGAATTAACGGAGGAGGCCGCCCGCTACAGGGATCTCCTTTTGGAAACCTTGGCTGACAAAGACGATCTTGTCATGGAGAGATATCTGTCAGATCAAGAGATCCAGGTCCGGGATCTGAAAGCGGCCATCCGTACGGCCACGATCCATATGGAGCTGGTCCCTGTTTTCTGTGGGACGGCCTTGAGGAACAAAGGGATCCAACCCCTTCTGGACGGGATTGTCGACTACCTGCCGGCGCCTGTCGACGTTCCCCCGATTAAAGGAAGGAATCCCTTTACCGGCGAGGAGGAATCACGGCCGGCAAAGACCCGGGGCCCTTTTTCCGCCCTTGCCTTCAAGGTCATGATGGATCAAGGGAGGAAGATGACGTATGTACGGGTCTATTCAGGCACCGTGAAGGCCGGAAATCCGGTTTACAATCCTGGTAAGAGTCTGAACGAAAAGCCTGCACGATTACTGAAGATGCATTCTAACAAGCGGGAACGCATCAGCCAGGCCTCTGCAGGCGATATCGTTGCCGCAATGGGCCTCAAACTCACGACCACCGGCGACACCCTCTGCGACGAACAGCACCCGATCCTGCTGGAACCGATTCAATTCAATGAGCCGGTGATCAGCGTGGCCGTGGAGCCCAAAGGTATCCAGGACCATGACAGGCTTCTGGATGCCCTGGGGAAGCTGTCAGATGAAGATCCCACATTCAGGTTCAGGATCGATGAGGAGACCGGTCAGACCCTTATTTCCGGGATGGGTGAATTACATATAGAGATCATTGTCGGCAGGCTTAAACGGGAATTTCTGGTACCCGTGAACCAGGGAAAACCCCAGGTCGTATACAGGGAAACCGTCACCGTTCCTGTAGAGGAGGAAAGTCTCTTCAAGAGAGAACTGGCCGGGCAGGAGCACTTTGCAGGCGTTCGGATTGAAATATCCGCTTTGCCCAGGGGGTCCGGGAACCTGTTTGTCAACCGGTGCAGCGATCCGGAGCTCACGGAGGCCTTTCTGGATGCCATCAGCAACGGGATTACCGAGGCGGAAGCAGGCGGCACCTTGTTAGGGTATCCGGTATGCGACGTGCAAACCGCCCTTCTGGGCGTTCAGATAAAAGAAGCTCTCTCCGATGTAATGGCCTTCAAGGCGGCTGCCAATATGGCCTTCAGAAGCGCATTCCAGAAAGGGGAGCCTGTTCTCTTGGAGCCGATCATGAAGACCGAGGTCCTGGCGCCCGAGGAATTCACGGGCGACGTGATCGGCGATCTGAATGCCAGGCAGGGAAAGATCGAACAGATCGTCAATAATGGCGCGATCCAGGTCCTCAAAGCAAATGTCCCCCTCTCCAAGATGTTCGGATATTCCACAGCCCTTCGTTCCGTCACCCATGGAAGGGGCACCTTCACCATGCAGTTCAGCCATTATGACCGGACGTAGGCCGGTATGTTCTTACCTCCAGACCGGCAGCCGGGTCTGGCCCTCGCCGTAGTCAATAATCACCCCTTCAGGCGTGATCTCTTTCAGAATCGGGCCGGTCTTTCCAATTCGATCCCCGACCTTGAACCTCCGCATATTGATGAAGACCAGGCACTCGGCCGGCTTTTCCGAGTATGAGTGGACGTTAATCTGGAGTTTCCCCAGTTTTTCTCTGACCTCGGGGGGAAGTTCGCTGATCAAGGGAATCGACACCCGTTTAGTGCCATCCATCTGCGTTTTCTTATCGGCCGGGGGGGCGGAAGGGGGTTCCGATGAACGGGCCGTTGCCTCGACGCCCTTTTCAGTCCCTCTGTTCAGGTCGGCTGTTGCCGGTTCAACCGGAGCTGCTTCTGGAATGGATGACACCGGCGGCGCGGGTTGACCCGGTCCCTTCTTCTCTGCTGACACAACAGGCCCGGGGGTGTCGGAAGCGTCTCCTTCCGGGGGAACAGCCTCGGTATTCGGCGTTTCGGCGGCAGGTTTGGATCCTGTGTCCGGCAGGGCTCTGACCGCTGTTTCAGCTGCCATTCCCGCAGACCTGGCAGGCGGGGCTTCCTGAACCGGGGCCGGTGCAGGTTGAGGTTGGGATGACCGGACCGGCGGTGCCTCTGGCGGCTTCAGGACCCTGCCGGTCGGTGAAGCGTTGGAAGGGGGCGTTCCTCCCTTGCCGGCGGGGGCTGTTAAGGATGAGACCCGGGGTGCGGATGTATCTGTCAGCAGCGGGGGCCGGTCAGATCCGGGGCCCTTGGGCCACAGTATGAGCCCGACAACGATGGCACCGACCAGGAACGAGCCGCTCAACCAGAGCCAGGGCTGGATGCTGGGCCGGGGCAGCTTATCTTCCTCATATACGGCACTCAAATCAGGCGGCCGCTCAAGCCGCCGTTCACGGTCAGCCCGTTTGAGGGCATCAAGGATGAACGACATGCCTCTCTCCGTTCGGTGGCCGGGTGCACAACAAAGGGATGGGGCTGTCTGCCGTTGACCTGTTCAAGTGCATCAATGTCTGCTCTCCGACAATGCCATCCGCTTTTGTAAAGTGGGACCGCTGAAAGTCCATGACTCGCTTTTTCAGCTTTTCATCAAACAGCGGGCTGGGTAACGGGGCCTTTGGCCCGGTCCGCGTGGCGTCCGCAACCTGGATCCCCTGGGCCCGGTCCAGTTGGGCCCGCAACCAGAGGACGTCAGGACCTTTATCTCCCTCTTTGATCACAGGGGAAGTCAGCATCGGCGGTTTCCATAAAAGCGTAAATTCACCAAACCAGAAGGGCTCTATTGCGGCCTGGTTCAACGTTACCTGTTGCTCGCCGAGATCCAACGTAATATCGAGGTCTTCCATACGCACGGCCGCTACATAATGCCGGCGCTGATCCCCGTCGACCAATTCCAGAATCACGGGACGGTTCAGATGACGCAGGGTTGTCCAGTTGCCCCTGTCCCTAAAACAGCGAAGCCCGGTCTTGGCGGTTCGTTCACAGGCGGTCATCCCGGGTAAAACAGGGTAGGCCATCTGCCACTGTCTCAAGAGGGTTGCAAACGCCGTATCCATGTCGGTCTTTGC
The DNA here is from genome assembly GCA_964483185.1 of uncultured Desulfobacteraceae bacterium. Classification (GTDB taxonomy): domain Bacteria; phylum Desulfobacterota; class DSM-4660; order Desulfatiglandales; family Desulfatiglandaceae; genus CAZACO01. The sequence goes on along the minus strand of CAZACO010000270.1, from coordinate 1,502 downwards.
CGTCTCTGTCGCAAACAATCTACCCAGCACCACATCCGGCGCATCCACCTTTTTTGTGTCTGATTTCGACTCGATAGTGGGGCGTTCCGGTACGGGAGGTTTCTCTTCCGCAACAGCCGAGTGACCCGACGCCGATGGCGTTTCCACCTCCCTGTTCGCCTTACCCGACTGCTCCTTCCGGTCTGCTGGACGGGCAGAGGACATGGCGCCGGGAGCTTTTCCTTTTGTCACGATTGCCCGTTCCGCGATCATCGGGGAGAAAAGGAATTGCGATCCTGCCCACAACAACAAACATGCCCCAAGGGCCATGGCCCACCCGACCAGCCTGCGGGGCCGCGATAGAAGGCCGGGCCCCATGACTTCCGATGCGGCCTTGCGCAGCAATCGCCGATCGACCCTCTCACGCTGTTTGGCATAGGCACCCAAGAGGGCCCGATCGCAAATGGTGTTGACAAGGCGCGGGACGCCCCCGGACAGTCGGTGCACCAGACGGAGTGACCCTTTTGTAAACAACGGCCTTTTGCAGCCTCCAACCTCCAGGCGATGCTGGACATAGGCGGCTGTTTCATCAGACAGAAGGGGTGTCAGGTGGTAACGGGCCGTGATCCGCTGGCCCAACTGGCGCAGCTCCGGTTGCGCCATCATGGTCTGCAGCTCGGGTTGACCGATGAGGAGGATCTGCAGGAGTTTACGGGTTGAGGTCTCGAGGTTGGTCAACAGGCGGACCTGCTCCAATACATCAATGCTCAGGTTTTGGGCCTCGTCAATGATCAAGACGGTTCGACGGCCTTTGGCATGGATCTCCAACAGGTGAAGGTTGAGCAGGTCGATCAGGACCTTGAGGCTGTCTGTTCCGGCCGGGTACGCGATCTTCAACTCGTCGCAGAGGGAGGCCACCAGTTCAAGAGCGGTCTGTTTGGGGTTCAGGACCAGGGCCACCTCTACTCCCTTGGGGACCTGGTCCAACAGACTGCGGCACAGTGTGGTCTTGCCGGTCCCTACCTCGCCGGTCAGGAGGACAAAACCGCCCTTCTCACCCATCCCGTACAGGAGATGGGCCAGGGCCTCGCGATGCCGCTGGCTCATGAACAGAAAGCGCGGATCGGGCGTGAGCGAAAAGGGATTTTCAATAAGACCGAAATATGCCGTGTACATAGGGACCTTGAGCCAATCTTTCAAACATCTGGATCAAAAACCGGTTTTCTCTTTTCTAAGAAGGCGGCGATCCCTTCCCTCCCGGCCGGTTGATCCGCGGCCCACGACAGAAGATGTCGCTCCTTTTCGAGTTGGGTTTCAAAGGGGGTGTTGAAGGAATCGGTCATCAGTTTTTTTGACGCAGCAAAGGAGCTGAGAGAGCGTTTCTGTATCTCCTGGACCATTTCAATGGCCCTGTTGCGTGCGTTTCCGTCATCCACCACCTCTGTCACGAGTCCCCAGGCCAAGGCCTTTTCAGCGTCTATGGGTGGGTCGAATGCGGCAATTTCCAGGGCCTTTGCCATCCC
>CAZACO010000269.1:0-6022 GCA_964483185.1 uncultured Desulfobacteraceae bacterium | reverse complement strand
ATCATATAGGTCTGATAAAGCCCGGCATAGGGCTGAAACTGGGCGTCTTCCAGCAGGCTTGAAGAACGGACAGAGAGGGGGATGTTGACCTGGGCCACAAATGCCTCCAGGTCTTTTAGCAGCCATTCCGGCATATTCGCTTCTAAAAATCCTCTGGCAACCTCTTCATCGGTGAACCCTTCCCTGGCAAAGCCTTCAAGATGGTTTTGCGTCACAAACGACTCAAACCCGTCTGTGCAGATAACCAGCGTCTTGGGAATTCTGATCTTGATTCCCGGATACTTTTCGTGAAGCTCCTGATCCTGTTCAAGGACTGCGGACATAAAAGCCAGACCCCTGGCCTTTCCCCCTAAGGACCCCTGGCCGATCTTGACGAAATCTTTGATGGAAGGATCAAAACGATCGGCCCTGAACTGGGTTACCACGCCTTTCTGACGCAATTTTCGCAGTGCCCTGATATTGGAAATAATATACTCCCGCATTTCAGGGACACGGACGAATTCACAGGCCTTGACCTCGCGGAATTTGGATGCAAGGGCGATTTCAGAACGGGCCATGATCCAGTTTGAAAAGTGATTCCGTTCGGCATGATAACAAAGCGATGCATCCGGTATCTGGGAAAGCTTCGTTTCGAGGGTACGGAGATCGGAGGCCCGGTCAATCTCTTTCCCGTCAGGCATACGGAATACGAAATCCCCGAAGCCGAGGCGGGTAAGGAAGAAATCGTGTATCTCCGAAAGAAGGTGAGGCGAATTCTTGTCCAGAAACTCAGAGGGAATCCGGTCGGCCTTTTCCCTGTTGCTCGGTTCCGAACTCAGCAGGAGGAGCGGGACATCAGGGACTTCCTTCCTGATCTGGGATAGCAACACAAATCCCGTATCATCGTTCAGCTGGTGGTCCTTTGGCAGGCGGGCATCTGATATCACGCCAAAAAGAAAGGAGCGGAATTTCTGGTAAAGGGCAAGTGCCTCCTCATAATTGGTTGCTAACAATATCTTTGGCCGGGCTCGCATGGTCAGGAGCCGATGCTCTTCGTTGAGTCCCACACTGAGCACCGCCTGGGTCTGCCTGACGATCTCCTTGTAGATAAGCGGCAGAAAGGACGAGTAATATACCGGGGAGTCCTCCACCAGGATCAGGACCCGGACCATTGCCTTTTCGGTGTCAGAGTCCACATTCAGGTGATCTTCAGCGTTTTTGACCAGCGCCAGGAGGAGATCGGAGTTCCCGGACCAGATAAAGACCTTGTCGATTCCTTCACAGTTCTTGTTCTCAGGGAGCGGATAGATCCCCCTGGGACTGTGCGCCAGCAGGATGACAGGGAGGCCCGGGCGTGTTTTTTTCGCCTTCAAACCCAGGGTAAATGCATCCATTTCTTCCAAATGGGGGGTGGTGACCACCATGTCAAATTTTCTCATGTTGAGAAGCGCCAGGGCGTCAAAGGCCGAAGACGTGCGGGTGACCCTGGGCGGATGACTCAGGTTCAGCCCGCTGTACTCGTTGATAATCCTGGACGCAAGACTCCCGTCTTCCTCCATGATGAATGCATCGTAAGGACTGGAGACCAAGAGGATCTCCCTGACCTTTTTTGACATGAGTTCGTGATAGATCTTGAAACGCGCATAAAATTCCATGGGCTGTTCACCGGTGTTCAAATTCATATCACCTCCGCCTGAGATTGCGGATTCAAAACCTATTTCTGCGCAAGAAATAGAATGTATCCATTCTGTCAACATACGTTGATTATGAATCTTTGTCAATTACAGCCAGCGCTTATCAGGGTTTGGGACCAGCCTTTTTCCAAAAAAAAGGGCGGTTCGCAAACCGCCCCTCGTTTTTCTACCGTCTTTCTATGTTCGCATCAGCTATCGATAATTTCAAGGGCCTCGTCCCTGTATGCATCCATGACATACGGAATACCTGTCACTTTAGCACAATCTTCCGTAAGCGAAAAGATGTCTTTCCTGCTGATGTATTGGACCTCCCAGTTTCTGGATCCGGCCATTAATTGCTGGAGACCTACCTTGATTTTGTCCACAGCGCTAAATATGCCAACAGCCCCCAACGGAAGGTTGTCTGCCTCAGCGCCGTACTTTTCTTTAAGAACCTCGTAATTCATGAAAATTTCTTCTTTTGTAGAGCCGTATTTTGAAACTGTCGCCGGGAGCCCGCCCTGTTCGCCTCTCAGCCACCTTTCGGCATTTTTCCCCACCATGCCCGGAATCATCAGGGCACGGCCCATGCAGACGGCCTTGCAGTAGGGCGCGCCTAAGGCCAAGGCCTTGAAGACATGGTCCTCGGCCGAAAATCCGCCTGCAAAGGCGATGTCCGGGACCCATAAGCCTCGCTTGGCGAGACGATCGCACAGCTCATAGGCCATGGAGTGTAGATAGACAGAAGGGATGCCCCATTCGGTCATCATCCGCCACGGGCTCATGCCTGTGCCCCCCGGAGCACCGTCGATGGTCAAAAGATCGATTTTGGCATCGCTGGACCAGCGTATGGCCATGGCCAGTTCTCTCATGGGATAAGCGCCGGTCTTGAGCGTGATCCGCTTGGCCCCCATGTTACGTATCCTCTCCACCTCGTTCATAAAGCCTTCCTGATCGATAAATCCCAGGCGGGAATGGCGCTCAAACTGTTTCAGGGGACCGGCCTTGAAGGCGGCCTGGTACGCGGGGACCTCCGGATCGGGGGTGACGATGTAGCCTCTCCTTTTCAGTTCGATGGCCCGATCCAGAGAGTTCACCTTAATTTCTCCGCCGATACACTTGGCGCCCTGCCCCCATTTCAGTTCAATGGTTTCCACGCCCAGTTTATCTATGACATATTCGGCCACCCCATTTCGCGTATCTTCCACGTTCATCTGGACAAGGATATCCCCATAGCCTTCATGGTAACGGCGGTATTCTTTGATGCGGCGGTCCATTTCAGGTGAATTTTTTACCTTACCACTGCTGTTGAATTCCAGTTCCGGGTCTATGCCGCAGACATTTTCACCGCACACCAGGGTGATCCCGCTGATGGCGGCCCCGATGGCAAAATGCTCCCAATTTTTCCTCGCAATATCGGTGCTCCCGAGTGCCCCGGTGAATATGGGGACCTTCATCTTCACCTTTTCGGTGACGCCAAACGAGGTTTCCGTGTTGACTGCCGGGAAAGTGGCCTTGTCCGGGTCCGGCTCCACCCCTTTTGCGCCAAGGGCATATCCCATGATATTCAGATGGGAGTAATCAACAGGGTAGTCCTTGTCCGCACCGGCCGTAATACTACCGAATGGCTGGGGGTAAAGGAGTTCCCTTCCCCGGAATGTGGCGTTGAACATGTCGCAGTTCCCCTTGCATCCGTCAACACACCTGCTGCATATGCCTGACTGGGGGGCCACATCGCGTGAACGATTCTTGGTTTGAAGTGCTTCATTTGCATTGGGTCTCTGTAGGTTCACTGTTTCCTCCTCCTTTTTTTAGCCCAGGGAAGAAAGCAAAAAAAGGCGCCTTCCCTGATAAGGGTTTAGACGCCTTTGTCTTTTTCCAAAAGGCCTTAACACGTCTTTGTGCAAGGCTTCAGTCGATTTTTAACTCTATTTCTATAGCCTCAGAAATTCTTCCTGTCAAGATATTTTTGCCATAAAAGCCTCGATTTTCAGCTAAGGATCAAGAAATTGAGACAGAGCACTCCTACACCTCTTCTGAAAGGAGGATCGCGTCGGCCACGTTACGGATAGATTTGCGCGAATCCATACTCCGTTTCTGGATCCACCGGTACGCCTGTTCTCCGGTCATGCCACGTCGGCGGATAAGGACCTCTTTCGCCCGTTCCACCAGCTTTCGGGTCTCCAATTCCTCTTGGATCACCGTTGTTTTTACGATCAGCTCCGTATTCAGGATCGCCACCGCAGCCTGGTTGGCCACTGCCGTTACAAGGTTTATTTCGGTGTCGGAGAATTCATGGGGTTCATCCGTAAAACAGTTGAGCACACCGATGACCTTTTCATTTTTCACCCGGAGGGGTACGCTGAGCATGGATACCAGGCCGAGCTTTTGAGCCATTTCCTTTTCCTTGAACCGGGGCTCCTTCAGGACGTCCTTTATGACCAGGGGTTGATTGTGGGTGGCCACAAAGCCGACCACCCCTTCAACCCTCCCCAGTGAACGGTCCTTTACATATTCTGGATCAATGGCCTGTGTGGCCTTTAGCCGGATTTTTTTAGGAGTTTCGCTTTCGTCGATAAGCCATAGAGAGCAGATCTCAAAGCCGGTGACCTTGGCCGTTACCATGACGATCAGCTTGAGGATGTCTTCCAGATACTGCTCGGATGTAATAGCGCGGCTGATATCTGTGAGGGCCTTGATGTATTTTTCGTAAGTTTCAGCGCTAATTTTTTCCACAGCGGAAACGACACCCCGATGTTGCAAAACATCCTAGCATTTTCTGGAGAAAAACTGTTGTTGCAGCACGAAACGCCCCAATTGATAACGTCCCAGGGATTCAGATTTAGGGAAGCCCTCTATTGGCACCAATTGGTAGATTTCAGGCTTGTATTATAGCATATTTGATGAATCGAGGTGAAAGATGATGCAACATCGGGGTTCAGTTTTCGATGGTCACTTCCACGATGCTCTGACGGGCGATGACATGTTCCATCTCATGATCCAAGACAGAAACATGCATCAATCCCAACACTTCATACGGCCCATCTTCCAGATGGGATGTATCCCAACTGACAGGAAAATTCTCCTCCATGTCATCAGATTCACCGATCTTAATCCAGCTTCCAGTACCTTTCCTTCGAAAGTACCAGGGGTTAACGATTTTTACGACTGCGCCCGAAATGCCCAACCCCTCCAGTTCTTTATGGAGGAGGTCTTCGTTCAGGCTCTCCCGCAATCGGACCACCCCTGAAAAGCTTTTCAGGCTCTCCGAGGGAACAATAAAATGGGGTCCCCAATCAAGTGACATAATGGCCTCCTTTCATGCATGACAGGTTCACAACAAGCTCCCCCTACACTCAACAAGAAGACTGCGTAGAGCCTTCCAGTTTTATGGAATTTGCAATTAAGGTGCCAAATCAGATATTGCTATACACTTCATCTTGAGATTCATGCCATGATTGACAGGCCTATACAAAGCAAGAAAAGCCCTGAACGACCCTTTCCGTGAACTGGCCCCGATTCGGTGGTCAAAACTCATTGGAATTTTGTGATTTCAGCGGCCTATTCAAAGACTTTCCGCTTTCAAGGAGTGCCCGTCAAAATCTACATTAATGAAGAATTGTCGCTTATTAACCTACATTTTGGTAGAGCATGTGTCCGCATTTTTCTAATCATGGCAATATACCATCGTTAACAAAACGGCACGGTTTCAGCTTAATATTCAGTAGTACCCCTTACCGGGCTCCAAAAAGAGCAGGCTTTATGTCCACCACAGGTGTATTGCCTATCACCTCCAGAAACGCTACTTTGATTCTGGAAAAGGCCTCGATAGCAGTCACACATCAGGCGTGATTTCCCCGTTTCGGGACAGAAAGGCGAAGCTTCGCGAGTTTCGATCATCATTTTAGAGCAAAACAGCCAACAACAGGCCCCACCATCTCTCTGCCCTTGCATGACAGCCCGACATGATTTTGATGAGTTTACTGTGTAAAAATACTGGATGTTCGGAGAAAATTCAAGGGATTTGATTTGGCATTTGGGGATTTCTATATTGCGGGCGCATATCATCCCATTTTCGAGGAAAGAGGAAAGTACCGGATGAAGAACGAATCAGAGGTGAAAATAAAAAACAGCAGCTTTTCAGACACTCGGCAGGTTAGGACTGGAAGATGTAAGTTTCTATTTTTCTGGGTAAAGTCCGATGCTATGATGATATCGGTAAGCTTCAGTTAAGTGAAAACAGTCCACCACAGAGGCGACCACAATATCTAGTGGTGTTTGATTGGTCTCTCAGGTGGTAGTGATGTGGGACCCTCGTGGCTATATCCACACCCGCCGTCCCCATGACATACCAAATGGTACTGCCAACC
>CAZACO010000268.1:0-6078 GCA_964483185.1 uncultured Desulfobacteraceae bacterium | reverse complement strand
TACTGCCTGCGCCGGGATTCACACGCTAACCGCCCCCACATCCCTTAAGTCGGATAAAAAGAGGATGCAATCCTCGTAGGCCTCGGCATGGGAAACGGCATATTTTTTTTCAATCAGACTCGATATTTCCCGAGGGGTGTTTTTTCCGTTACAGGCATCCCAGACGAACTTTCCCACCTGATTCATCCTGCATATGGGCGCTCCCTCTCCCGAAGATCTCCTGTAGAGCTCTGCCTTATCCCTTTCGGTCCGGCATAAGACGGATGGATCCCTTGCCGGTCTCGATTTTTCAATCAGGTCTTTTTCCAGATTCCGAACGATTCTTTTTATCTGTGGGAACCCTGCGTGTAAGGGTTTACCGCCTGAAAGCAGGATTCCTGAAAACGCGCCTCCAAGGGTCAGGATAAACCCCCTTCTCCCGAACAACATACGCCTTCTATGATCCATGGCACCCTCCTCGAAAATGGACACCTCACTATTTTGGATTATAACGATGCGCACGGAGGTTGTCAACAAGGTTCTCCTGGGACCCAATACCTTGCGCTCATCTTCCCTGCTGCCGGTGTGGCAGGCTATCCGTTCATACGCCATCCCGCGCGGTCGGGAATCATCGCTGATGAAGCGGGACCTGCCCTGAAAATCGTACGCGCCCTACTGATTATTTGTCAGAATCAATATGGTTATTCTCAACCAAGAGCCTCAGATGCCTTTCCAGAATGCCGCCTAAGACAACAATAAATATGGCCTGGATGAGCAGCAAAACAGCATTGAGTGTGTCGGCCTGACGGAGAACCACGGCACTTATCCCGAGGGTGACGGCAAAGGCATAGATAAAAAATACTGCCTTCCTTCTGCTCCCCAAGACAAAAAAGAGGCGATGGTGGAGGTGATCCTTACCCACATACTCAATCCAGTCCCTGAAACTCACGACCTTTCCTCTCAAGATCCGGTGCGCGGTAATGTAAGTCATATCCGCAATAAGTATCCAGAAAATCAGGATGGGTGATGCAAAGGAGACGATCGGATTATCATCCTGCACCCACCAATCCCCGTATACCGCAAGGGAGGCCAAGACGAAACCGATAAACGTACTTCCCGCATCCCCCAAGAAGATGGCTGCCCTCTTTTTCATCTTCAGGTTGTAGGGAAGAAAACCGATGCAGCTCCCCATCATTGCGAGAGAGATCCAACCCAAAAACGGTTGATCTGTCAGAAAGGCCAATATCCCCAAGAAAAAAGAGATAATGGCCCCCACACCTGCGGCTGCGCCATCCATCCCATCCAAAAAGTTCATGGCATTGGTAATCCCCACGATCCACAGGACGGTCAACGCAATGTTGCAGGCCTTTCCAAAGAGCCCAAAACTGAGCGGCATAACGGTCAGCACGATTCCAAAGGAGATCACCAGACCGGCGCTCAGGAGCTGGATCAGGAGCTTGATCGATGCAGGCATTTCTCTGATGTCGTCAATAATGCCCACAATAAAAACCATTGCAGCGGATAGTAGGATGACAATCAGTTGCGTGGAATAGATCCCGTTTATGAGGACACCTGAGGTAAAGGCAAAAAACACACCTGCTCCGCCAAGCAATGGGGTTGCGCTTTTGTGGATTTTTCTGGGATCCGGTTCATCCAAGATGCCCCATTTGATGGCAATATGTCTTAAAAGTGGAATAATAGAAAAACAGAGGCTAAGCGAAAGACCACAGATGTACATCCATCGATACCCCGCTTCTACAAAAAAAGACCTGATCGACGGGACCAAGAAAAAAAGGGTCATTAAGATACCTATGAAATAGATCTTGGGCGGAATTCCCAGGTCCATCCCCTTTTTCATCCGCTACCTCCTAAGAGCTTCGAGACGTTTTGTGTAATCCGGCAGATCTCGTCATCCTTTAGCGATGGATAGATCGGGATGGAGAGAGATTCCCTCCAGACCTTCTCTGTCACAGGATAGTCCTTCAATCTTAAATAGCGATGGATCGGCATATAGACCGGCATTGCACACCCGATCCCTCTCCTTTCCAGGACATCGATTTTAGGCCTTACGTCCTCTCTCAAACCGATTACGTAGCGAAAGTATATGTGACCTTCGCCCCTTAAGGGCAAATCAACCGGGAATTTTTCAAAGCCCATGGAATAGTCGCCTGCAATCTTCTTTCTCCTCCTGATGAAATCCGGGAGTTGTTCTAATTGGCAGAGGCCCATGGCAGCCTGCATATCGGTCATTTTATAATTGTAGCGTACAGCCGATCGCTTCTTCTGGTCGTACTCCCTTAGGTCCCTGACCCGGTCCAGGAGATCTCGGCGGTTTGAAATGACCATCCCGCCTTCACCTGTGGTCATCACTTTTGTGGCGTAAAAAGAGAGAACAGCCGCGTGTCCGAAGGTGCCTACCTTTCTACCTTCATATCTGGCCCCCACCGCCTGCGCACAATCCTCTATGACCGGTATGCCAAAAGATGTCAGGGCGCGCAAATCTGCCGGCAAGCCGAAAAGATGGGGAACAACGATCGCCCTTGTGTTCCCGCTCAGTCTCTTTTTCACGTCATCCGGATCCATGTTATACGTGTGCGGGTCCACTTCGGCCAATACCGGCCTTGCCTTTACATATTGGACAGCGTTAAGGAGGGCGGAACAGACATAGCTCGGAAAAATTACCTCGTCACCGGCCCCTATTTTCATGGCCAGCAATGTCAGGTGCAAGGCCGTTGTCCCAGAACTGCAGGCCACTGCGCCTCTGGTGCCAAATTCTTGAGCAACAGATTGCTCGAACCGTGAAACGGCTTCGCCCTGGGCAATATGCCCTGAGGCAATGACCTCGGAAACAGCCCGGATTTCCTTTTTCCCTAAGGTGGGTCTGGAATGGGGTATCGAGTCCAAACAAGCCTCTTCTCTGACCGGTCAGATATCTAAAAAGAGCCTGAGAACAGAGAAGGCCTCCGCATACTTGACCCTCCCCTGGATACCTCGAAAGGTGGCGGCCGATCGGGCAATCTCGACAATGGAGAGATCTTCGATATTGGTTTTCATTACCTGGGACTGATGGGCCTCGAGGGCCTTTATCTTCCCTTCAAGGGTTTCGGAGATATCCACGAAAATATGCGGGACAAAATTATTCGTGGTCGGCACTTCATAAAAAAGGACATTTTTCACATACCGGGTGGCGGAAAGGACCGATTCATTTACCGTGCGGTGATCCTGGTGGGTATCGTCAAAAAAATTCACAAAGATAATGTCAGGGTTGACATGGTCGATATAGCTTTCGACCGTATGGATGATCTCATTCCCTTTACCAAGCAGCCCTGTGTCCTGATAATTGCCCCAAAAAATATCTTTGGCGCCGATTATCTCCGCTGCCTTGAGCTGCTCCGCTTGTCTTATTTCAATATCGCCCCCTTTTTCCCCTCTGGTGATGAGCAATAGGTATACGTGATGGCCTTTTTGTGCATATTTATTAAGGGTACCGCCGCAACCTATTTCAATATCGTCAGGATGGGGGCCAACGGCTAGAATATTCATCGATTCCCTCTTAAAATGGACAGGCTGTTTTCCCCTTGGTTAAGGATGAGGTCGATCACCGACATGTTCGGAACAAAGCCCTCAAAACGCTGGCCGTAAACAGGATGTTTGTAATCCTGGAACAAAACGTCTATACCCCTTTCCCTGAATTTCGTCAAATCCATATATTGTCTGCCCCCACTACCCGCGAGATAGGTATCTGCGTTAAAATGCTTTGTTATGGCGATAAGTCTTTCATCCGGATCATTCGGGAAATCAAACAGCTCAGAAGCCACGAACAGCGGCGTATCAATTCCAAGGACCTTGGTCAGGTTTGTTACCAGACGGATATTCAATTGAGCCATGGACTGCCAGACACAGGAGAAGATATCATCAAAAACCGTGTCCAAATAGTGATAACAGGGCGCTTTCTTGTAATTGCTTAGAATAGCCTGTCTTTGCTTATGCTGCCACTTTACCGTGTTATTGATGGTCACTTCATTGATCCGTTGAGGGAACTTGTACCTGACCGGGACAGTCAGCCATTGCCACCCCTGGGCCGTCTTGATTCTGTTCCTGTTCTGCCACTCGTTCTTCTTGAACTGCACATTATCTAACAACACAAAGATGTCTGCCCTCAGGATCTTGTCAAAATAGCCAAGCCAGGGAAGATATTGCGGCTGATGAACGGCAACAATCATGACTGGTTACGCCCCCGGTACCCGGAGAGTCCACGGCCTTTACTTATTCCCTTTGCATTCTAAGACTTCTTTAAGATCCTGCTTAACCTGCGGATCGTTCAAGACATTTTTTATCTCATTTCTCCCGGTCCTGGCGACGAATTCAACCCCTTCCTTGACATTCTTCTTGATCCTGGTGACCACATCGTAATCAAATGCCACATCGGTCGCTCCTATCAGGGCCTCGTTCACTGCGTACTGCATCCCTTTTTTGACCTGCTGTCTTATCTCAGGATCGTTCAGAAAGGCGATCATCTCGTTTTTTCCGGTCCTGGCAATGAATTCAACCCCTTCCTTGACATTCTTCTTGACCTTGGTAACCACATTGTAATCAAATGCCAGATCGGTCGCTTCTATCAGGGCCTCGTTCATTGCGTATTGCATCCCCTTTTTGATTTGTTCTTTTATCTCAGGATCTTTCAAGAAGGCCTTTATCTCATTTCTGCCGGTTTGTGCTATGAATTCAACTGTTTCCTTCACGTTTTTCTTGGCCTTGGTAACCACATCGTAGTCAAAGGCCAGCATGGTCGTTTCTTTAACAGCCCTTACTATCCCATATTCTATCCCTTCCTTGACCTGTTGCTTGAGGGATGTTTCTGCGATAAAGAAGACGATCAGCAACATGATGCCCCACGGTATGGCCATCACCAGATGCCTCACAAATAATGTCCCCAGTCCGTTCTCTTTCATTGTTTGCCCTCCTTTCCTGATGCATCGTTTAACATGGTAAAAGGTGACGGTTCCTCACGCAAGTTAATCAACAACGCCGACTCTGCACGTCTTCCCCTTCCATTCACTACTCTGGGTCGCCCTAAAAAGAACGTCACTGACGGATTATGGATTTATTCAAAAATAACAAAGATGGGGTTGGAAATGAGGGTCCCATACCCTCTGACATCGATCCTGTAATATATCTTTTGACCAGGCTTGAGATACGCATCTTCATAATCGATCTGCATCGGTAAGGGGCCGTCGAACGTATGAATTACCTTTCCGCATCGAATCAACCTTACGCTTACACGGTTTTTCGTGGACATCTTAGAAGACAGGAAGATATGAATCCTCGGCTGTTCATGGAGCGTAATTTCATCTCCTGAAATTGCCTTTGTTTTGCTCCCTAATGACGAAATCGAGAAATCATTCAGTGCTATCTGTTGCGGGTACTTCCCCCTGTAAGCATACATCCTCCCGTTCCTCATTGCAAACAGAATCTTTTCCTTTGTCTTGTTAGATACGAAAAATACAGTGGGAAAATTCCCTAATTTTTCACCCGATTCACCATCTTTATGAAAATCAGCCGTGGATATCCCCCACGGTGGACGACGCCTTTCGCCTATGCAGTATTCCAACAAAACCCTGTCCCATATATTTCCAGGTTCCGTAATCGTTGCAGTATCCCCGTAGAGGGCGGCAAATCCGGTATAGCCTCTTGATTGATACAGGACCTCAGGATATGGCGGCGTATCCACCCGGATCGGACCCATCCTCCTCACACCGGAGCGTGTTTCCGGATAATTCCAAAAAGTCATGCCGTCCCTGGAATTCACATAATCTATCACTAATTGATAAGGGCCAATCCCCTGGGGGCCGTGATACTGATCAAAAGGAGTACTCCTGAAAGGGTTCGCATTTACAAAAAACAGCAGAGAAGACCCGCTAATGACAATGCCGAGTTTCCTGCAAAATCCCTTCCATCGCATGAGGTAAAGACCCAGGACAAAGGAGATCAGGAACGCCGTTAACTGAGGCCACAGGTATCTGGTGTAATGGATGGAAAAACCGTTGTGGATGATCGGGAGGTCCTTGTAATCCTCAGACTTTTTCATACCGATTGTCA
>CAZACO010000267.1:0-6131 GCA_964483185.1 uncultured Desulfobacteraceae bacterium | reverse complement strand
GTGCGCCTTTTCAGATGGTTTTTTCTGAAAGGAATTGACAGTAGGAACGCCTTCATCTCTCATATTCCTTTCTGAAGGAACTCCCTGAGCCTACATGGTCGGTGACGGAAAGTCCCTGATTTCTTGAGACGTCGCTACCAGAGACGGAACGCATCCGATTCCTTTGACAGATGGGGGTGTGGGGCGTCATGATGGGAGGCAAGCAGACATGAAAAAGACGGTTTGGGTGTTGTTGATCATCATACTGGTGATCGGTGGGTCTCTCTATTACTTTTGGCACCAGGCAACCATGCTTCCTGAGTGGTACAAAACCGAGGCAGGAGGATACTATGACGGGACCGTCATCGTGTATGGAAAGGGGATCGCGGCGATAAGAAAGTCACTGGAACGAAACATTGAAGGTCAGATACGGAAAACCTCCACTCCCAGCAGACAGGTTGAGGTTGTGCTGAATGAAAACGATGCGAACAAATTGTTCGCTTCAATCATTTCAGAAAACGCCGCAACATACCGATACCTCAAGGCCATAAAGGCTTCAAAGACCCGCATCAGGGATGGGAACCTTGATTTCGGCGTTGTGGTAGATGCCTCTGAAATCTTAAGAGATGCCTCGGGGGATCGGGTCGAAGGGGCCGGCCCCGAAGTTGTCCATCTATCCCGATTCCTTAAAGGGAAGGAGATCTCTCTGGGGTTCAGCGGAAAATGCGGGTTGAAAGATGGCAGGCTCAAATTGGATGAGGACGGAAAAATCAGGGTTGGGGCACTGATCTTTTCTTTGAAAACGATCTCGAAACGATTGGGGATTTCAGAGGATAGGCTCAAAAGAACCCTGGAAGACCTGGAGTTTGGTAAGCTCAAGATAAACAACATCGAAACGCTCCGGAACACCCTCCTGTTAAAAGGTTCATTATGAGGAATGTGATGGTTTCAAGAACCCGGTCCCTATTTCGACTGTTGCCCGGTATCCCTGGTAAACAGATACAGCAGGCCCACTATGAGGAAGCAGCATCCGCAAAATAGAAAGGAAGCCACGAATGCCTCAGGCCCCCGGGACGACTCGGGGTAAAGGGTCTGCATGAACATCCCCAGTCCCTGAAGAAAAAAGGCCGGGCCGATCATGGTGAAAAAATTGATCCCGGTCATGGCGGTCCCGGCCATCTCGATAGGCATGCTCTCTCTGATATGCACATACATCAGCAAGCTGGAGGCCCTGAAAAGCCCGAATCCGAAGAAGAGAATAAGGAGGGACGCAAACCCCGTTCCAGGGGGAAGACCGGCCAAGACGAACATGAACAGAACGAGGACCAAAAGGCCCCCGGACACCACCCCTTTTCGGGTCCTCAGGATCCTGTCGGACAGCGCCCCCCACAAGGGCCCCCCGGCGATGGCCCCAAGGTTCATGAGGAAGATCAAATGTCCCGTATTCATATGGCTCTGGCCCATTACCTCCATGAGATACGGACCTGCCCAGAGGGTCTGAAAGGCGGCATAGATCCCGTAGCTCACGAGACTTCCCATCGAAATAATCCAGTATTCCTTTTTTTTCAGTAGGAGGGCCAGACTGGCAAAGGCCTGGCCCATGCCGGAAGGCCCGTCTTCACGTTGGGCAGAAGCGCCGTCCTGAGGGGTGTCCCTTACCACCAGATAAAGGGCCAGCACCAGGAGCAGGTTGACTCCCGCAATGACCATGAATGAATCCCGCCACCCCATGACATTCACCAGGAAGACCAGGGGTGAGGTCGCCGCCATGTTCCCTACCATGCCGATGGAAAAAACGATGCCTGTGAGGGTGGCAAAGGAGGCAGGCCTGAACCAGACGGTCAGAAGCTTCAAGGTCCCCATGAGATTGCAGGCCATGCCTACACCCAGGAGGACCCTGCCCAGCAGGCCCATCCCTTGGGAATGGGCCATGGAAAATATCACGGCGCCTCCGATACCCACTAAAGAGAGCCCGGTCATCATCCGTCTGGGGCCGATCCTATCGAGAAGAACGCTGATAGGGATCTGGGTCAGGGCAAAGGCGTAGAAAAAGGCGGCGCTGATGGTCCCCAAGCCTTGGGTATCCAGGGAGAGGTCGTTTAGAAGATCGCCCGCGATGACCGCATTGGTGGCCCGGTAGAACTGGGAAAGGAAAAAATTGGCCGAGGTAATCAGAAAAATCAACCATCGACGGGACATGGGTGTCCTCAAAATGAAATATACGGGTAAAAAACGTTTATTTTGTTAACACATCATGACCCTAGCATAAACCTGCCTTTTCTGTTTTGCAACCGATACGTACCCCGCACTTCCTCTTGACTCTCAATACTCTCGTCACTATATTTATCTGTTACAAGGGCAGAATGGTATTCTCTTGCAATTCGGAACCCTTCAATCCTGGATTCAGTCTCACCGGATTTGCCGGCCGAATTGATGGATCACAAACCCCAAAAGGAGGAAATGAAAATGAAATCGTTATCGAAGGTTTTTCTTGGGCCAATGGCAGTATTGTTAGCAGGGATGTTTCTTCTGGTCGGCGCAGTACCTGTCCTGGCAGATGATGCGACTGATGCACAGAATCTGGTGGAAAAGGCCAGGATGAGTCTTAACAGTTTCGAAACCGCTAAGGAAATGGACGGTTTCCGTGACCTGATGAAGAAAGCAAAAGGGGTATTCATTGCACCCTCGGTCCTGAAAGGAGCCTTTATCGTGGGCGCATCCGGCGGGAGCGGGGTGTTCCTGGCGCGCGACAAAAAGACCAATAAGTGGTTTGGCCCTGCCTTTTACACCATGGGTGAGGCAAGCTTCGGCCTTCAGATCGGCGGATCCGCCTCTGAAGTGATTCTGTTAGCCATGACCGACCGGGGCGTCACGGCCTTTTTGTCGAACAACTTTAAACTGGGCGCGGATGGCTCGATTGCCGTTGGTCCGGTCGGCGTCGGGGCTGCGGCTGCCACCGCCAATCTCAGTGCGGATATCTTAAGCTTTTCACGCGCCAAAGGGCTCTTCGGGGGCGTGTCTGTGGATGGTGCCGTGGTGGGGGTCCGAGGCAGTCTGAACGATGCCTATTACGGCAAGACGGTTAGCCCGACGGATATTTTGGTAAAGCACGATGTTGTAAATAAAGGGGCTGCCGGTCTGATCACAGCGGTCGACAAGGCTGCGACTCCCAAATAGCTGGCTGTTCGGCTTAAAAGGAGGTCCCTTCGCAAACTGCCTTTGCGACACACACCGCCACCGTTTTCGTGAATCGGGGCGCTTTTCAAAGATCTCGCCCCATTTGCCTGAACATGGCTCAACGTTGCCTAAACCCCGTTTCTCCAAAAAGATGGAGAACGGGGTTTACTCTTTTTGTTGTCCGGGTCTCCAAATACTGCCTTGAAACTGCCTGACAGGCAACCTGCCAGGTCCTCAACCCCTGCCAGACCGCAACCGTTTAAGTATCGGTCACGACCTGATAAATCTTATGAATCCCGGTAATATTCCGGAGCTCGAACAGGCCGATGTACCTGATCTTGAATCGCCCGTCCCCGGAAATCTCGTGACTTACTGCCTCTGTAGTCAAAATACGGTCCCTTAAAGGGAAGTCTTCCCGTAACATCCCGCCTTCAACTTCGATAAGGTCCTTTGCCTTCAGACCTTCCACCCGGAAGGGTACATTGACGTTGGTGCCGTGACGGTCTTTATCAGGTCTCACCCGTACCGAGCCAAAATGT
Source organism: uncultured Desulfobacteraceae bacterium (assembly GCA_964483185.1). Classification (GTDB taxonomy): domain Bacteria; phylum Desulfobacterota; class DSM-4660; order Desulfatiglandales; family Desulfatiglandaceae; genus CAZACO01. Next base: position 2,436 of record CAZACO010000267.1, on the reverse strand, counting down.
ATGCCGAATCGCAGATGGATCTCCGGACCCTCCCCAAAATCCTCATTGTACTTCTTGGCACCGTCAAGAATTCGCACCGCCGCATCCACGGCCTGCCTGGAATGAGGGAACGTAACCAAAAACCCGTCGCCGGTGCTCTTTATGAAAGTCGATTCACAGTCTCGAAACACCGGGAACATAATCCCTTCAAGGGCATTTTTGATATGGTAGGTGGCTTCATCTCCATAAACAGACATTATTCTGGATGATTCACATATATCAACCACCAGGATCGCCTCCGGGATTTCCGTGCCGCCGCTCCGTTGCTTGAGCGTTTCCATACGTTGGGCCACGTCTTTATACGCCCTGTCTTTGGCAAGGATCTTGGTGAACAGGGTGCGGGCCTGATGTTTCAGACCGACTTCTTCGCAAAGGAGGCCCAGATCGTACATCTGAGAAGCTACCTTTTCATCAGAACAGGGACCTGCCGCAAATTTCTGGACATGCGTTTCGGCAGTCTCCAATTTTTTCGCCTTGAGCAGATGGATCGCCAGACTGTAGCGCGCACGGCTTTCATAAGCCCCGCCGCTTTGGACCACTTCTTCCAACAGGGCCAGGGCCCGGTCGGGCTCTCTCTTCTGATCGGAGTAAATTTCGGCTAATTCGCACCGGATCCGATCTAATTCATCTCCTGATATCTGGTTGCGGGCAATCATATCCTCGTAGACCTGGATACGACTGTCAAAGACCTTCCGCCTCAGACCCACGATCTTTTTTTGTATATCAGGGACGAAGCCGCTGAACTCTTCAAGACGGTCGATCAGGGGGACTGCCGCATTCGTCTTACCTTCACCAAGATAGCTGTAGATCGATTTTTCTATGACCTTGTAAAGTACCAGCCGGTATTTCTCATCGCGGGGTCTGATCTTCAGGAGCTTCTCACATGCGGCTATGGCTTCCGGAAACCTGTTGGCCTTAAGGTACCCGCCAACGGCCTGCTTCAACCTCTGCTCGTCTCTCTGAAGATGCTGAACCATGGCATCATAGACCCGGCGGTACCTTTGTGCATTTTCCGTATCCAGCGAAATGGCTTTTTCTATACAGGCCTTGGCCTGTGAAAAATCTGCGCGGGCCTGGTACGCCTTTCCCATGAATATGTAAAGGTTGGGGTTGTCCGGACGGCGGCGGAGTTCTTCCCGGATGACGGTTAACCCTTTTTCCGTTTCTCCGGCAAGCTGATACATATTAATCAGTGTAAAAAGAAATTTCTCTTTGGCCTTGCCGGTACTGCGCAACGCCTCATACCCGGAAATAATGCTCGGCAATTGTTTTGACTCGGTGTAGATCCTGAAAAGCGTTTCATAGCAGGCCTCGTCGAGGGGGTCCTTCTCCACAAGGTCAAGCAGCCCGTTGGCGGCCTCATTGAGATGCCGCGGACAGTTGATCGCCATATCCTGATATTCTTTTACCGCATCCTCAAAGTTGCCCTGCCTGATATGGATTTTGGCTGAAAGGCTGTATTTCTTGGAGAAGACGTTTCCCAACGTCTTGAGCCGCTCGAATGTCCTCAAGGAATCCTGGTACTGGCCTTTCAGATAGTAGATTTCTCCTAAAACCTCATGATGCCGCATATAGCGGACGCCGAGTTCTTTGGCCTGAAGAGATAAGTCGTCCGGGGGGGATATTTCATAAATCGTTTCACAAATGGCAAGTGAACGGTCATAATCTCTTTTATTGAAATAGGCACAGGCCAGATCATTCAGGACCTTTATATCTTTGGGGTCCTGTTTTAGGGCCTGTTCTCCGTATTTGATGGTCTTGTCCCAATCGCGCTCCCGGTAAGCCTTCCTGAGAACGGTAGAGAATTTAGACATGCCTAAAAATTCCTCAGCTATCAGTTTTCCTTATCTGGCGGTCGGCCACTCCTTATGGCATTTGGTTGTAAAAATAGTATACATGAAAAGGACGACAATTAGAAGAGAATTAGAAGGATGGATTATGCTTGAACGTTTATCTTTTGTCCTATTCCAGCAGCCTGGAGTATTTCTGTCATCTGTTGCTGGCTATCCGCCATGCTTTTCATTATAGCCATTTGAAGGTCGTTTATTCCCTGTAACTCCCTTACGGCTGCTGTTACGGCGTTGGTGGAAACGGATACTTGACTTACATCCATTCTTGACCTCGTTAACTTTTTGAAAACCGGTATTTATTTGGCACTGACAACTGAAGGTTCAACCGTTTTATTCTCTCTGCTTATTTCGAAAAGAGCTGCTTCTCATTTACCCCAGAATATCGAGAGCAGTTCCTAACATGTCATCTTGAGTCTTAACCGCTTTCAGGTTGGCCTCATAACCATTCTGGGTTATTATCATTTCAGGGATCTCTTCTGACAAATCCACATTTGATAACTCCTTTTCTGTTACTAGACAGTCCTCTACAGTTATAATGGAATGACCG
>CAZACO010000266.1:0-6142 GCA_964483185.1 uncultured Desulfobacteraceae bacterium | reverse complement strand
AAGCCCTGAAGAAATAGCAGGCCCTCATGGAGAGTCTGTTCGTCTCGGATCAAGCATCCGATAAATCACTGGAGGAGGAAAACATGGCTACACCGTGGAAAACGGACAACTGGTTTGTGAGCCCCTGGAATTTCGACGAGGAGGTGACCAGGGATTTTAAACCGCCTCGACAGGTAAGGATTCACGACGTAACCCTGCGGGACGGAGAGCAGCAGTGCGGTATCGTGTTTAGCAAGGATGACAAGATTCGGATTGCCGAGATGCTCGCCGAGACGGGGGTGCACCGGATAGAGGCGGGCATGCCGCTGATGTCGTCCAACGACCTTGCGGCCATCCAGGAGATTGCAAAGCGCAACCTGGGCCCGGAGATCTTCTGCTTTTCACGCTCTGTGATCGGGGACCTCGAAATAGCCAGGGACGCCGGCGTGGACGGCGTCATTGTCGAAATTCCGGGCAGCAAACAGTTCGTGGAGCTGGCCTATCAGTGGCCCTTACAGAAGGCCATAGATCTTGCGGTCAAGGCCACCGCATTTGCCAAGGAACAGGGCCTGTACGTCGTCTTTTTTACCGTCGACGCCACCCGGTCCGATTTCAACTGGCTCATGGACCTCGTCAACCAGGTAGCCACCCACGGCCACATGGACGCTCTTGCCCTGGTGGACACACAGGGGGTACTCTCCCCCCATGCCGCTTACCACTTTACAAAAAGGGTGAAAGAACGGGTAGCCAAGCCCCTGGAGATCCATTTCCACAACGATTTCGGCATGGGTGTGGCTAACACGGTCAGTTCCGTGATGGCCGGTGCCGAGGTCATCCATTCCACCGTGCTCGGTATCGGGGACCGGTGCGGCAATACCCCCATGGAGGAGACGGTCCTGGCCCTGCGAAGCATGTACGGGATCGATGTGGGTATCGATACCCGCAAGATCAATCGTCTGGCCAAACTGGTATCGGAACTCTCCGGATATCAGGTGCCCCCCAACAAACCGGCTGTAGGGGATGTCATCTACGATATCGAGGCCGGGATGGTGACCATGTTTTACAAAAACGTGGTGGACAAGGACCTGTTGACGATCTACCCCGTGCATCCCGACTTCGTAGGCCACGCCGCGCCCCGAATAGGGATGAGCAAGAAGAGCGGGCTTGCCAACGTCGACATCTGGTCGGACAAACTCAATATCCCGCTCAGTGAAGAGCAGGCCCAGGAAGTCCTCGTCCAAATCAAGGCCAGATCCCACGACCTGAAAAGACCCCTCACAGAAGACGAATTTAGGGAAATTGCGGAGGCTTCGAAGGCGGGAAAAGCAGCTTAGGGATCGAGGGCTTGTTCAAGCCTTTTTCACGGATGAGAATGGGTTCTTATGAAACCCTCTCCTCCCCCATAGAGGATAGGCCTCGGGCAAAAGGGGCCGCCTTTTCCGGCGATGAGGTTGAGAAACTCTTCATGCCGTTCATCGATCCTGAAATAAGCAGGATGGTGGAGAGGTTTCAGCGGCCCATACGGAGGCCTATGAACACCTTCTGCGTCTAAAAAGTTGAAAATGAAAAGAAAGGGTTTATCATTTCTCTAATACATGACTGCTTTGAAAAAATTCCGGCCCCTTTTATTCTGCCCGCAGAGGAGCTACGCCTCTCCCTGACATGGGCTGAATCGTTGATAAGGGCACAATGAAGAATGAGGGATTGAGGTTTGCATGAAAAGACTCCTGATAGAGATGCTGATCTGCCCAGCCTGTCTTCCTGATGAAAACAGACTGCACAGCAAGGTCGATGAAGAGCACGAGGACGATATTGATAGGGGTTCCTTAACATGCCGCCACTGCGGTCAGGTCTACCCGATTCAAAACGGCATCGCATGGCTTGCCCCGGGATCTTCGCAGAAAAAGGAAAAGACCACCTCCAAGTATGAAACCGCCCCGGTTCTATCATCCTATATGTGGAGCCATTATGGGGATATCTTAGATGAGCCCGATGCATCGGCTGCCTATGGTGAATGGGCAGATCTGATACACCCGAATTCCGGTGTTGCCATTGACGCAGGCTCTGCTGTGGGACGGTTTACCTTTGAAATGAGCCGGAAGAGTGACTTTGTGGTAGGCGTTGACAACTCCCTGTCTTTTATTCGTGCCGCGAGAGAGTTTATGATAACAGGCCGCATGAAAATTGCCTTACAGGAAGAAGGAACACTTATCAGAGAGGAAACCGTCGAGCTGCCCGAGGGATGGGACAGCAATAAGGTTGAGTTTATTGTGGGGGATGCACAGGCATTGCCTTTCAAATCGGGCACGTTTGCTTCTCTTGCCTCGCTGAACCTGATTGATAAGGTTCCGTTTCCTATCAAGCATTTTAGAGAGATGAATCGTGTTGCAAAAGAAAGGGATGCCCAGTTTCTTTTTTCCGACCCTTTTTCATGGTCGAAAGATGTTGCAGAGGAGGCGGATTGGCTGGGGGGGACCGACAGTGGGCCCTACGCCGGGAGGGGCTTGGAAAATGTTATGTCGCTCTTAACAGGTGAAAAAGACGCATTATTGCCCCCGTGGCGCATAGAAACGGATGGGCATGTCTGGTGGAAAATACGTGCCCACGCCAATTATTTTGAACTGATTCGAAGCTGTTTTGCTAAAGCTGTCAGGTGAAAGACCTCGCGTGAAACTTCAAAGTCTCTGCCTGGATCAGACTGGCCTGACCGCCAGCCAGAAGCCTCTCTGAACCGTGAACCTGTGAACGCTTACACATCATATTCCTTAAAGGTGGCTCCATGCGAAAAGATACCGTTTGTCGTTTATGTTCATCATGTTGTCCTATTCAAGTAGAGATAGAAGACAACAGGCTGGTCTCAGCCATGAGAAAATCATCTTTGTCAGGAAGGGAGAGGTATCCCTGTCCCAAGCTTCATGCGGCGTCGGATATCGTATATTCCCCTGAGAGGTTAAAAAGACCCCTTGTGAAAGAAAAGGGGGGTGGCCGAAAGGATTTTAGGGAAACATCCTGGGATGAGGCCCTCGATATCATTGCCGAGAGGTTTCATTATTTTAAAGATCGGTACGGCGCCGAATCCATAGGCTGGTTGAGGGGGATGGCGGCAGATTGGGGCGCGCCGTGGGATTATGCCAACAGGCTCATGAATCTCTTTGGATCGCCGAACACCATAGGCAATGGGTCTGTGTGTCATGTGGCGCGGGAAATGGCGCATGTGTTTACCTATGGCGCCATGACTTCCCCGGATCAGAAGAAGTCAAAATGCATCATTGTCTGGGGTAAAAACGATCAGGATACCAACCCTGCAGCCTATGAAGGTATCCGTCATGCAAAGGAGCATGGCGCAAAACTGATCGTGGTAGATCCTGTAAGAACCGGACTGGCTTCCATGGCGGATATCTGGCTCCAGATAAAGCCGGGCTTCGATGGCCTGCTGGCCATGTCCATGATACATGAAATCATATCGAAAGGGCTTTATGACAAAGATTTCGTCGAAGGATGGGCCATCGGATTTGAAGCGCTCAAAGAGGCTGCAAAGGAGTATGAGGCTGAAAGGATCACCAAGGATATCTGGTTGGATCCCCGTATGATCCAGTCTGCTGCACAACTATATGCCACAGAAAGGCCCGCTTCTATTATTGAAGGAAACGGTCTGGACATGCAGCGTGACGTCTTTGACAATACCCGGGCGGTTTGTATCTTAAGGGGGTTAACCGGCAACCTGGATAGACCGGGTGGAGACCTCATACCGCAACCGATCCCCCTGCGAAACATTCAGATGAAAGACCGCTTGCCCAAGGGTGTGAAACCGATCACCTTTGAATACCCGCTCTTCAATGAATTTCACGAGACATGGGGCCGCCACGTGCAGTCTTGCGTGATCGACGCCATCTTAGATGGAAAACCCTATCCGTTAAAGATGCTGGTCGTGCAATCTGCCAATCCTGTGGTGACCATGACCGATTCGAACAAGGTTATCCGCGCGTTTGAGACGCTCGAATTTATGGTCGTGATGGATCTGTTCATGACGCGAACGGCCAAATTGGCCCATGTGGTCCTCCCCGCGACGAGCTCCTTTGAAAAAACGCAGTTAAACCGTGCATTTATGCGCAATAACCCTGTGATCATTCAAAACCAGGTGATCGACTGGGTAGGCGATAGCTGGCCCGACTGGAAGATAACCTTTGAACTGGCCAGGCGGCTGGGACTGGGTGAGGCATTTCCCTGGCAGACCGCAGAGGAGGCCATCAATTATCAATTGGAACCTTCAGGCGTTACCGTGGATATGTTGCGGGAGAATCCGGGTGGAACCCGTGTCGAGGAAATAGCCTACGAAAAGTATAAGACCCGCGGGTTTGAAACGCCGTCAGGTAAATTGGAGTTCTATTCAAAGACCCTCAAAGAAAACGGATATCATCCGGTTCCATCTTTTCCGAGCCACACAGAAAATCCGATCAGCTTTTACGATAAAAGAGATGAATTCCCTTTTTTAGGTATCAGCGGCGCACGCACAAAGTGTTTCACCCACTCCCAGTTTAAATGCGTCCCATCTCTTGTAAGGCGTGACGAGGAATGTGTCATCGATATTCATCCTGAGGATGCACAGGAAAAGGGGATTGTCGATGGGGATAGGGTACGCGTGGAGACGCCTAAGGGGTCTATCACGATGAAGGCAAGGATTTCCGATGTGGTGCATCAAGGCGCCATCCGGATTGCGTGGGGCTGGGGTGAATTCAGCCCTGATTATAACCTCAATAATCTGACGGACGATGATCGGCGGGGTGACATCACCGGCACGCCATCTAATCGAAGCTTTATGTGCAAATTAACGAGGCTTTCCGTCTAAATGGGACATCTGTTTCTGATTCGGCCAGGCCTTTAGGGCTCGCTCAAAAATAACTTCGCAGAATTGACGCTCAGATTCAGGTCAGATTTGGTTGCCGCGATTGAGTGAAGCCACAGGAATAGTGAACTATTTCGAGGACTTCAGGATTGAGTGGCGACCGAAGATGGCCCGAAGCTGAGATGGGAAAATGTGAAATTATTTTTGCGCGAGCCCTTACCTTACATAACTTCCCGCATTAATATCAATTGTGCTACCTGTCGCATGATCCATCATTCCACTCGCTAAAAAGATAACCGTTGGGGCCACGTCATCCGGTTCCGTCATTTTCGATAAAGCCAGCTCATGAATAATGCCGTTTTCACCATGATGTTGAATAAACTCTTCGGCCATTCGTGTTCTTACAAACCCGGGAGCTACGATGAATGCCTTTATATTCTCTTTTCCATAGGCTCTCGCGATGGATCGGGTCAAAGAAACTAACCCTCCCTTGGAAGCTGCATATGCCAAGTATTCATCCGTATCGCCACGAAATGCAGCTCGGGAGGCAATATTTATAATCCTCCCTCCTCCATGTTTCTTAAAAACGGGGATTGACAATTTGCACAACAACGCCGCGGAAGTCAAGTTTATCGATAATGTCTGATGCCAATCGTTCAACCAAGCTGTTGGATCTTTATCAATTGGTGAACGGAGGAAAATGCCTGCATTATTTATTAACGTATCAATCTTTCCATACGTTGAGATCACGTTTTCAAAGAATCTTGCTGTTTGTTCTAAATCGCTGAGATCAGCCTGAAATATTTGAGAATGATTTTTTACACTTTCTTGAATGGCTTTGGCTTTTTTTTCGTTTCTGCTATAGTGCATAGCCATCGTAGCACCTGTCTGAGAAAAAAGACGAACAATAGAATGTCCAATACCGCTTGTAGCGCCTGTCAGCAAAATAACATGATCTTTCAAATCAATTTTCATAAATATTCTCATTACTGTTGGGTTAATAGTGTCGCCGCGGCCGAAGATGAGCTGAAGATGGGATGCGAAAATGGGAAGTTATTTTTGAGTGAGCCCTTAGCTTAGAGCTTCACATTATTCTCAAGGATGTGCAGTATCGCCTCAAGACCGAGAATATAACTGTACATCCCAAAACCGAAGATCACACCCTCTGCAACACTCGCTAACACACTGGATATCCCTCGATTCTCGATATTGCTAATGTGTACCTCCACATAGGGCAACCTCGTCCCTTTAATACAATCTTTCAGCGCATGACCGGCGTAGCTAAAACCGGCAGGATTCATGACCAAACCATCAACACCG
>CAZACO010000265.1:0-6154 GCA_964483185.1 uncultured Desulfobacteraceae bacterium | reverse complement strand
CGTGGCACGGGGCCGGACCGGTAATGGCCCAGAAAATTATGCTCCAGCGGGTGATTGACTATGAGCATGAAAAGTGGCTTGTCAAGAAGACCTTGAATCTTAAATAAGGGCGTAATCGTTCACGGTTTTACAGGGTCAAAGGTTCTACCTCCGAAATGGAGGCCAGGGACAGAAATGCAACCTTTGAACCCGTGAACGGGTATCCTGTTTGTTCCCCCACTAACGGATTCATGATGGAATCAAGTCGTGATTTAATAGGTTATACCTTTGTGAAGTTTTGCACAAAAGATGCTTGACATCAAAACGGAATATTTCATAAAATCACAGATTGTGAAAGTCTGAAGACTAAAAGGTTTTCAGAATATTTAAGGCTTAGGAGGCTTGTTCTATATGGAAAACGGAAGAATAGCTGTACCGAGTATGGCGCCGGGAGGTCTCGATGGTGAAAGGTCGGGACATTTTGGCCATTGTGATGTTTTTACGTTTGTGGATGTTGAAGACGGGGAGATCAAGCAGGTCACGACCATCCCCAATCAGAGTCATGTTCAGGGTGGGTGTATGGTCCCTGTAAATCTATTGGCAAGCCATAATGTCAAGGCCCTGATTGTGGGAGGGATCGGTATGCGGCCCCTGATGGGATTCAAGCAGGCCGGGGTGGATGTATATCACGATGCCGTACGGCCACAGATCAGACCGGTTGTCGAGGACCTGATAGATGGGAAACTTCCCATGATCAGCGACGATCAGGTCTGCGGAGGGGGCGGCGGAGCCGTTCATTGATTTCAGTCTCTATCATTTCTGTCATAAGAGGTTTGTTTCGATGGATAAAGGGAAACCGGTTGACGATATATATAAAATGCTCTCTGAATCGGGATATGCCGACAGGGCCATAGAATACTTTCAGGCCAAGGAAAATATCGGTGTTATTGAGGAAGCGGATCAGGTGACGGATCTCACAGGGCCCTGCGGGGACACCATGAAGATCTCGCTGAAGATAGATGGCGACAAGATAAACGATGCCAAAATTCAGGTGCTCGGCTGCCCGGGCGCTGTGGCCTCAGGCTGTGCCTTGGTAAGCCTTGCAAAAGGGAAGACCCTGCAAGAGGCCGCAGATATAGATTTGGACGCGCTGTATCGTGAACTTGAAAAGATGCCCGATCAAAAGGTGCATTGCGCCCGCTTGGCGCTCAAGACCTTGCAGAAGACCCTGGAAGAGTATCGGGGACACCAGTTGAACAAGGAAGCCGTTGGAGAGAAATAGAGAGGAAGCAGATGAAAATAGCCGTAACGTCAACGGGAACTGACATCGATTCTGAGGTGGATCCGCGGTTCGGAAGGGCCGCTTATATCATTCTCGTCGATTCAGAAACATTTGAATTCGAAGCCCTGGATAACAAGGAAAATGTGAACGCCCTGAAGGGGGCCGGCATTCAGGCCGCCAGGATGGTGAGCGATAAGGGAGCAGAGGTCTTGCTTACAGGGTATTGCGGGCCAAATGCCTTCAAGGCGATGCATGCAGCCAAGATCAAGGTGGCCAACGATGCCAAGGGAACGGTAAAAGAGGCTGTTCGGGCGTACCTTGACGGGAAATTGCCTTTGGCTGATGAGGCAAATGTGGAAGGGCAGTGGTAAAAAGGAGGAAATATGCCCATTTATGAATTTGAATGCATTGATTGCGGACATAATACCGAAATCCTGATGGCCAGTAATGAGACGGAACTGGTTGTCTGCGGGAACTGTGGCGGCCGGAACCTCAAGAAACTGTTATCCGCGCATGCTGCTGTAAGCCCAACAGGGAGATTCCCCGAGAATCCGGCGGATCGATGCTGCGGCAGTGAGGGCCCTCCTTCGACCTGCGCAGGGCCCGGGAGCTGCTGCGGCCGGGCGTGAGGTTTCCCCCCCCTGGTGCTTTAATTTAGAAATTCCTGAAGACCGATTCGCCCGAATGCTTTTGAAAGATGATAGCGTGCCTTAGTGTGAGAATTTTTTCACAAAATGAGCTGTTCAATTTTCGATGGAACCTAACTTTTTGAATTCACGATGGAAAGGAGGTGGGTGGAAGGCCTTTATCTTGAAGGCAATGGGTATATTTTGCCATGTGTGTTAACCTTTTGCACCAAGGGGGGAAGCTATGAAAGAGATGAACAGAAGGGATTTCATCAAGAATGTGGCTATTGGCGGGGCAGTCTTAGGACTCGGAAGCGCGGTTTTGAACAAGCCCTTAAAGGCCCTAGCAAGCGGGCAGCACGACATCGGCCAGTGCAAGAGCGTAAGGGTGAGATGTGTTTCAGAATTGGGGTGGTTCGATACCAAGAAACTCGTCAGCCAGATGAAGGCGGCCGGAGGGCCGAAGACGAACCAGTGGATCATCCCCTGGGATCCCAAGAATGCCGCCGGCAGTTGCACGCTGATTGACATGGAAACCCTTGATGGCCGTCACCACAAGATCCTTTTGGACACCGGGTGGAGCAGGGAATACATGGATGAGGCCTTCAAGAGGGAAGGCATCGATAAGATGCTGAAAAACGGTGAGATCGAGGCCCTCGTTATCAGCCATGAGCATCTGGATCACTACTGGGGTCTGGAGACAACACTCAAGTATAATCCGAAAATCAAGATCTTTATCCCCAGCACCTTTTATCCTGAAGGGATGTTTTATCTGAGGGGGACCGAGTATTTCGAGGCCAATGCCAGGAATCGTATCACCCATCGCGGTGAACTGGTTCAATGCAAACCCAAAGAGATCAACAAACTTTACGATGGCTGTGCCCTGGTTGCCTTTGATCTGCCCATCGTCATCCGCGTCCGCGGGGAGCAGTCACTATACTTCAATGTGAAGGACAAAGGGATGGTCTGTGTAACCGGTTGCTGCCATCAGGGCATACTGACCTTTGCAGACTTCGCACAGGAAAAAATAGTAGGCGGCGATAAGATGTACGGGGTGTATGGCGGCCTTCATATCGCGCCCTTTGGCCCGGTACAGCCTGAACGTGAATACCTTATCACGGGGATGGCCAAATACAATTTCGAGAAGGTGGCCTGTAATCACTGTACGGGCCTGGCCGCTGTTGAGAAGATGGTCAAGCTTGGATATCCTTTAGTGAAAGGAACGGCCCGTAACGGGTCAAAGAGTGATCTTTATATAGGGAACGGAGATGAGGTCCTTTTTGGTTGATATGAAGAATAATTCTTCTATCCCCAAGGCATGCCTCAATAAACGTAGGGACTGGTTTCAACGCCAGTCCCTATTTTCTAATCCACACTCCCTTCCTTTTTTCACGTGCCGCGCGCCTTTCTGTTAAGACTTTTACGTGAAGATGGCCCAGGCTGAATAGAACCAGGGCGACCCTCGTCAATCTGGAGATGATGATGGCCGGCCCAGACAGTTGTTGTGACCAGACAGGATGTGTTCATTACCAAAATCACTTGCTCGAAGGAGGTGAAGTGGATGAAAGTAGTTGTCAGTTCGACCGGGAAGGATTTAGACGCCCAGATTGATCCTCGTTTTGGACGATGTGCGTATTTCATCATAGTGGATACGGACACCATGGCCTACGAGGTCTTTGATAACGGGAATATGGCTCTCGGTGGAGGTGCCGGAATTCAGTCGGCCCAGTTTGTTGCGTCAAAGGGCGCTAAGGTGGCTATCACCGGAAATTGCGGCCCGAATGCGGTAAGAACGCTTTCTGCGGCCGGCGTGGAACTCATCGTCGGCCAGTCAGGGAGTGTCAGGCGTGCGGTGGATGATTACAAGGCTGGAAATCTGAAAACGACGGATGCACCCAATGTCTCGGATCATTACGGAATGGGCAGTGGCGTCACTCAGGGTAGTGACGTGCCTCAAAATTTCGGCACGGGTCGCGGTACCGGCATGGGCAGAGGCATGGGCCGCGGCGGCGGTATGGGCGGCGGCATGGGTTGCAGAAGGGCAATGGGGCAGGGCATGGGCCGTGGCGGCGGTATGGGCGCATCTGTCCCGGCTGGCCCTGATCAGACCGTGTCTGTGTCTCGTGATCGAGAAATAGAATCCCTTAAGAAACAGATAGGCGCTTTACAGGAGCAGATTGAGGTCTTAACATCTCGTATCAAAGATTCAGATCAAGAATAGACAGGGAAATGCGAAGCCTATTTCTCCGGGGTCAACGGCAAAGGAAGAATCGGTTCACTCTGCGTACTTTGCGTCTCTGCGGTGAGATCTCATTTCTTGTCAGCGACCCTTTTTATTGAGCAGATACAATTTATTCAAGAATAAAATGTTTTACACGAATAACCAATAACAATAATTAATAATAATTGACTTAGGAGGCTGATAGTTAATGGAAAATGAGATTCAAGGCTGCAGCATGAAAGGCCAGCAGGATCAACACCAGTTGCAGGATAAGGAGATTGCGGCGAGCCTGAGCTGTATCAAAAACAAGATTTTAGTCATGAGCGGAAAGGGAGGCGTAGGCAAGAGCAGTGTGGCGGCCTATCTCTCGGTCGCTTTGGCGAAAAGAGGGAACAAGGTCGGTCTTATGGATGTGGACCTGCATGGACCCAGCATCCCCCGGTTACTGGGGCTCAAAGGGAGCATCGAACCGGGCGCCCAAGGAGGAAAGGCACGACCCGTGCGCTATCTCCCCAACCTGCAGGTTATCTCTATTGAACCCCTCATGGGAGAGAACAAGGATGCGGCCACGATATGGCGGGGCCCTCTCAAGATCGGGGTGATCAGGCAATTCATATCTGACATCGAGTGGAGTGATCTCGATTTTATGATAATAGACTCCCCTCCCGGTACCGGAGACGAGCCCTTGACGGTTGCGCAAACCATCCCCGGCGCCAAGGCCCTGATTGTGACGACCCCCCAGGAGATCTCTTTAGCGGATGTGAGGAAGTCCATTAATTTTTGCCGGCAGGTCAACATGGAGATCTTAGGCCTCGTGGAGAACATGAGCGGTCTCACCTGTCCCCATTGCGGAAAACAGATCGACCTGTTCAAGACAAAGGGCGGAATGCTGACCGCCAAGGCCGAAGGATTGAGGCTCTTGGCAAGCCTTCCTCTGGAACCGGAAATTGTACAGCAGGGCGACATAGGGAGCATGACGTTGCTCGACAATAATGAACTGGCATTCACCAGAGAATTTAACAGAATGGTGGATGAGATCGTGAAACTGAGTGCCACAGACCAGAAACGTCTGTCCTGAAGGGGGGATTGCACTCACCAACCCTGTAGGAATTTGTGAGAAACAACCGAGGAAATCGCAATGAGTGATGATTTTGACAATTTTGCCCGTAATTTGCAGAAGCAGATTTTTGAGGATACAAAAAACGCTTACGGAGGGGTAGCGTTTGAGCGGTGGCTCCATCCTCAGTATATGGGAAAGATCGACAATCCGGACGGATATGCCCGTGTTACCGGACCGTGTCACGACACCATGGAGATCTTTCTGAGATTTGAACGGGGGAGGGTGTCAGAGGCGTCGTTTCAAACGGACGGCTGCGGATCGAGCGCGGTGTGCGGTTCATTTGCTGCTGAAATGGCCCGTGGAAAGACGCCGGATGAACTGCTGGATGTTACAGGGGATGCGATCTTAGAAAGGCTCGGAGGTCTTCCCGAGGAGGAAGAACACTGTGCCTTTCTCGCAGGAGAGACGCTTCAGGAGGCACTTCACGATTATATGGTCAAGCAGAGAGACAAATGAAGGGACCGGCGAATCAGACGCTGCAACAGGCGGTATGCAGTTCTGCCCACCGGTGATGCGTTACTCGGACGGGGAGAGATCATCGCTGAGTTCCTCTGTCTCCTTATCCCTGATTCGTTCTTCCGGCGAGAGTGCCTCTTTGACTTTCGCCTCCAGGTGGTCCACATCGAGGGGCTTGGTCAGGTAATCGTGGGCCCCCAGGGTAATGGCTCGTTCCGCCGTCTTGAGGGTGGGGTATCCGGTGAGCATGACCGCCCTTACCTCGGGACGGGCCTTTCTCAATACCGCCAGGACATCCACGCCGGACATTTTTTTGAGTTTGATGTCCAGAATCGCCAGATCCACGGGGTTATCCTTGACATATTGGATGGCCTCATCCTCTTCGGTGAAGCTGTGCACCTCATGGGCCGGGGACAATATCCTTTCTATAAGTTCACAGGCATCCTTCTCATCATCCAGAACCAATATTC
>CAZACO010000264.1:0-6204 GCA_964483185.1 uncultured Desulfobacteraceae bacterium | reverse complement strand
CAGGAAATCAACAGGGAGGTGAATACGCTCGGCGTAAAGGCCTCGGATACCGCCATATCAAAGATTGCCGTGGAGATGAAGGCCGAGCTTGAAAAACTGCGGGAACAGGTCCAGAACGTTGAATGAAAGGAGTTTGGGTCATGAGTCCAAGGCTTGTCAATGTCGGTTTTGGGAATTCGGTAGTGTCCAGGCGCGTCATCGCCATTATCTCTCCAAACGCGGCCCCGGTAAAGCGTCTGCGCGACGAGGCCCGGGATGAGAAACGGTTGATTGACGCCACCCAGGGAAGACGCACCCGATCCGTGCTCATCACCGACAGCAATCACGTCATTCTGTCATCCATTCAGTCCGAAACCCTTGCCCAGAGATTCAACCCGGAGGGCGCTCTGAGCATGCCTGAACTTGATTAATAGATATGTCCGGGATATTATTCGTTATTTCCGCCCCATCCGGCGGAGGCAAATCGACCATTGCCGCGGCTGTCCGACGACGGGTTGAGGGTTTGGGGTACTCCATCTCCCATACGACCCGCAAACCGAGAGGGGATGAACAGGACGGGGTGGATTATCACTTTGTGGACAGCAGGACCTTCACACAGATGATTGACGAGGGCGCTTTTGTGGAATGGGCCAGGGTCTATGATCACCTCTACGGGACCTCTTCTTCAGGTCTCAAAGATCTCATTGATTCGGGAATTGACATACTCCTGGATGTGGATGTCCAGGGGGGGCGGAACATCAAAACACGGTTTCCGGAAAGCGTTCTCATCTTCCTGGTCCCCCCGTCATTAAAGGTGCTCGAACAGAGGCTGAGGGAGCGGGGCACAGACGATGACGCCGTTGTCAGGGGCCGGATGGAACGGGCCGCAGACGATATCAGAAACTGCGTGTGGTATGATTACATCATCGTCAATAATGAGCTGGAAAAAGCCATCGATGAGACGCAATCCATCATCATTTCAAAGCGGTGCCTGACCGAACGGCAATTACCGGAAATCAAAAAGATGTTTGATTTTTAAGTGACTAAAGTGAGCCGAAGGTAAGGAGTTTTCTTTATGGTTCAAATCTGACCCGCCGAAGGCGCACCGCAACTTTAGTCACTTTAGCTCACTTTAGTCACTTCTTCAGTTTATCCGGGTTAGGCTGAGGGAATGGCCAACATCCGATCCACCGCCCCCTTGGCCTTTACCCGGATCTCTTCAGGGACCTTCACCTCAGGTTGCAGGGTTTCAAGCGCCGTCAAAATCTCTCTCAGGCCGATTTTTTTCATATCCGTGCATACCATCCCGGGATCGGCCGGGATAAAGCGCTTGTCGGGATTTGCCTTTGAAAGGGGATGGAGAATCCCGGCCTCCGTGCCTATAATGAACTCACGGTTCTTGGA
Organism: uncultured Desulfobacteraceae bacterium; assembly: GCA_964483185.1. GTDB lineage: Bacteria > Desulfobacterota > DSM-4660 > Desulfatiglandales > Desulfatiglandaceae > CAZACO01. The sequence continues at coordinate 4,821 of CAZACO010000264.1, read as the reverse complement.
ATCACGGGCATAGGCGATCATGCCGGAGGTGCTCTTCACTTCATCCGCCAGATCGAGGACCTCGGGGGGGCATTCGGGGTGGGCCAGAAAAAGGGCCTCAGGGTGGGCCGACTTGACCTTCCTGACCTGGGCCACGGTCAGGTTGTTGTGGATGGGGCAATATCCCTCCCAATAGGCAATCTTTCTGCCGGTATGCTTCTGGGTGTATTGGGCCAGATTCTTGTCAGGCGTCATGAAAATCTGGAGAGAGGGATCCACTGAATTGGCCACCTGGACGGCGTTGGCCGAGGTGCAGCATATATCGGATTCGGCCTTGACCTCGGCCGTGGTGTTGACATAGCTGATAACCACCACGCCTGGGGGCGTGGTTATTTCTCTTTTTTTCTCCAGGAGTTCTCCGGCAGTGATCATGTCTGCCATGGGGCACCCGGCGTCGAAAACCGGCAGCAGGACCTTTTTGTCGGGACAGAGAATGGATGCTGTCTCGGCCATGAAGTGGACCCCGCAGAACACGATCACCTCTGCATCGGTCTGAGAGGCCTTGATGGAAAGCTCTAAGGAATCGCCGCAGAGATCGGCCAGATCCTGCACCTCAGGCCGCTGGTAGTTGTGGGCCAGCAGAATGGCCTTTCTATCATGAAGCAGGGACTTGATGGTGTCCCTGAGATCCTTTGATTCATCTATGAAGACTGTTGACGGTTCCATATACCCTCTCTCCCTTCATTGAATTCCGGCTGAGACCTCGGTATAATGAATATTTACGCGATAAGTCAAGCTGTTTGCTTGTTTGAGGGTATCTTCTCCAAAATTCCGGCGCAGGGAATTCCTTACAAAAAGGAATATACGTCCCTGGAGCCTTATTGACGGCGCATGGGCTGCTAAATGACCCATTCTCGTTGGAGCCGACCCAAATGAATTAATGAATAACTTTGTCTCTTGCGCCTTTTCAGATGGTATTTTCTGAAAGGAATGGGCAGTATGAACCGCCTTCACCTCTCATATTCCTTTCTGTAAGGAACCCCCTGCGCCTACACATCTGGAGACGGCAAGACCCCTGGTTTTTGATAAGTTACCTGTGAGGAGGATTCTGACATATGTCTCAGACGCTGATGGAACAAGAAGTCTCGAAGAGATGGAACCGATTTCAAGATGAACTGGCCGCCCACGACGTGGATGGCGCCCTCATTGTACAAAAAACCGACCTCTATTATTTTTCCGGGACCGATCAGGATGCGCACCTGTGGGTGCCTGCGTCCGGCCAACCCGTGCTCATGGTCCGCAAAAGCATGGAGCGGGCCATGGAGGACGCCGCCATAAAACAGATCGTCCCGCTCAACAGCCTCTCTCAGATCCCTGAATACATCCAGGGTCACGGCGGCAATGGCCCCGGTCGCATCGGCCTTGAGATGGATGTGCTTCCGGTGAACCGTTATCTGATATACCAACGTCTCTTTCCTGAAAAAGAGTTCATTGATGTATCGTCAGCTATTCGAGAGACCCGCATGATCAAATCCCCATACGAGATCTCCTGCGTCACAAAGGCAGCCCTTATGGCAGACACCACATACGAAAAGATTCCTGAATTTCTGAAAGAATCCGAAAGGGAAATCGACCTGACCTACAGGATTGAAGCCTGTTACAGGAGCCAGGGTCACCCCGGCGTCATCCCCACCCGTGGCTTCAATAACGAATCGCTCTACGGACAAATCATGTCAGGGAAACGGGCCACAATGCCAAGCAATTCCGCCGGGCCCACAGGCGGAAAAGGGCTTGGCCCTTTTTTCTCTCAAGGGGCAGCACTGGATCGGATCGGGCCACATGAACCCATATTGGTGGACTATGCGGCCAATGCAGAGGGATACATCTCTGATCTGACCCGCATCTTTTCCATTGGAAAGCTCAACGAGACCCTCACCCATGCCCATGAAGTGGCCATACAGATTCAGGATGCCCTTTCTCAGGAAGGACGGCCGGGCGTAAGGGCGGGGACCCTTTATGATCTGGCCTTACAAATGGTTAAAGAGGCCGGACTCACCACCGCGTTCATGGGCTATCCCGACCCCGTCCTTTTTGTGGGGCACGGCGTGGGCCTTGAGCTGGACGAGTTGCCGATCATCGGTCGTGGCAGCGATACGATCCTGGCTGAGGGGATGGTGATCGCCCTGGAGCCGAAGTTCGTCTTTCCCGGCCAAGGGGTGGTGGGGATCGAAAACACCTTTGTCATCACAGAAAACGGCATGAAGAAGCTCAACAAATTCCCGGATGCCATCATGATCTGTTAACCTATACAACAAAATCCCCACCCGTTACAAGGGGCATCCAATTACTTCTCAAAAAATCATGAGGCTTGCCATCGGAAATATATTCCTTTGTGGAGGGACTCCCCGAGCCGGAGTTTTTGAGAGCACCAAGGCTTAATCGTTAACTCTCCACCCGAGAGCCGATTATGCCCAAACAGAATCAGGAGACGAACTTGAGAGCATTTCCACAAAGGCCTCCACCCGTGTCCTCATCTGGCCCTCAGGGAGCGGGCCCGAGACCTCCAGGCAGAGGGTTGGGAAACCATTCTCTTTCAATATCTGAGTAAGGGCCGGCAGGTCGAAGAGGATCGGGTCGCAATATTTTGGGATCAAAAAGATAAAGCCCTCTCCTTTGTACTCACGGGCCGCCTGCAGCAACTGCCCGGCCTTCCGTTCGGTTGGAGACCTGAGCGGCGCGGGCTGGGGCCCCATCAGACTCTCCACCAACCGATCCAGGGGATCGGCTCCCCGGGCGCTTTCAACCGGTTCAAGCCGGTATCTCATCCCGGAGGCCAGATCGTCCCAAACCACCACGGCATGGCTCTCTCTAAATATGGAAAACAGATGGCTTTCCTCTCCGACCTCATTTTCAAAGAGGAGCCCTGAAAGGAGAATCCGTGTGCCGGTCGCATCAGGGCCTTTTGGAATGGCCTTTAAGAACTCGCGCAGCAACCGGTTGTGCTGATCCTTCGGCATGATACCACTCGCCATCACCGCCGACAGCACCTGTTCAGGCTCCACGGCCCCGGGGTTCTCGCCCCGGACCCGGTAAAGCTCGCTCATGAGCCGCCGGTTCTCGTTATAGACCGAAATGGCCGCTTCGAGCCGCTCCTCCTTCATAGGGTCTGCGCCCAGACCTTGAAGTTTTTCCGCAAGGCTCAACAATTCCGCCTTCAGATACCTTCTTGCTCCGGGGTCGTTTCCAGCCGGCGCTGTAAATACGTGGACAAACCTATCCGGCCAACGGACACTTAAGATTCCGGCCAGACCCCGGATCGTCTCACACACATGAGACACCATCACGCCGTCCAGATAGGCGTAGGTCCCGTTCATATAGTCCTCTAAAATGCTTTTTGAACAGTCACAGACATAGGAGGGGAGATGAGCCTGAGCCGTTCCATAGGAGCCCGGGGACATAAGAAGCTGTACAGGTAGCACCCCGCAGGCCCACATCAGTTCCTCGGGAACCATTGCGGAATAGCATCCTATCACCAGGCCCCCCTTCTCCTTATGTTGGAGCGCCCACTTGTGCCGTTCCTTCAAGACACTGCTAAAATCAATCTGCATGGTTCACCTCGTAACCGTTCACGGGTTCAAAAGTTCAGAGGTTCAAAGGTTGTAGAGGGAAACCCAGAACCTGTGAACCCTTACTTTACCTCTTTGCGGACACAAGGAAATCGAGGAACATATCCACGTGTTCCTTCCAGCGATCCATGGAAAAGGAACGAGGGTCGGCCATTTCGGCTTCAAAGGTAAAGCTCCTGATACCCAGTTCCCGTTCGAGGGCCCTCATCTGTTCCGGCTGTCCGATGGAATAGACCTTACAACTGCGGTTGGAGAAGAAGATGGCACCCTGGCAGCCCCACTCCCGGGCGGACCTGAGACTCCTTTGAAGCTTGACAGGGAGTCCCACATGGTTGTCAAAAAAAAGCCATTTGCGGGCCAAATCCCTGAACGGATCTCCTGAGTCAAAACGACCCCCGTCAAAGAAGAATCCATGCCACACATGGTTGGTGTAAAAGTCCATGGCCACCACCGCACCCCGGGTCGCCAGCCAGTCAATGGTCTGAAGGTTGAACCAGAGCGGGATATTATGGAAGTACAGCCTTATCTTCTCATCGACCAAGACCCCTTCTCCCCTGCCGACGCTCTGCCGGGTCTCTTCCAGGACCATCCGGTAGTAATCGACGCTCTCCCTGCGACCGGCCTGGGTGATCAGATAGAAAAGATCCCCGACCATCTCACGCATCCCGCGGGGCGCGGGGACATGTTTCCTCAGTTCCTGGATCTCCGAAAAGGTTGCATGGGCCTCACCCGAAAGACGAACGCACTCCCTGAAATCCTCCTCGATAAAGGGCCTGCCTGTCTGTTCCTCCACAAAACCCGCGAGGCGCTTGAGTTCGGAAACCATCCGCGCCTCATGATGGGGCTCTACCTTCCCATGCAGATTATAAGGGGAATCGATCAGGAAAAGGGGAACATGGTAGTGGCGGGCCGTGAGTTCCCACCACTTGGCGTGCGGGTCGCAGGCCGAAACCACTCCCACGATAAAATCGGGTTCAGGGAGTGCCCCCATGGGTCCGTCCTTCCTGTACATCATGCCAAGCCCACAGCGGGCATAGGAACAGAGATCCGGACTGATCGACCTTTTCTCGGCCTCCTCACAGAAGCCTTTGGCCATCTGTTTTGCGCAGCAGATGGTCACATAGTTTTCCGGCATACAGACCTCGACGCCCATGGCATACAGAAGCTCGGTGGGCCCCAGGGCGGTGGTGTAGGCCACGGGACGCCCCTCCCTCTT
>CAZACO010000263.1:0-6213 GCA_964483185.1 uncultured Desulfobacteraceae bacterium | reverse complement strand
CGGGTTCAAAGGTTTCCCGCTTTCAGCGGGATTCGAAGGTTGCATTCTTCTGGTCCAACACCCGCCTGACGATCTCTGCCAGGTCTTTTATGCCCAGGGGTTTCATGGCAAAGCCGTGGATCCCTATCTCCCGGGCCTTTTCTTCTGAAATGATGTGGCTGAAACCCGTACAGAGGATGATGGGGAGTTCCGGCCGGATCTTCATGACCTCCCGTGACAGCTGCTCTCCCGTCATGTTGGGCATGGTCATATCCGTGATCACCAGGTCAAAATATCCGGGTTTTGCCCTAATGAGTTCCAGGGCCTCTGTGCTGCTGGTCCTGATCGTCACCTTATACCCCAGAGGTTCGAGGATTTTTTTGCCGATTTTAGCCAGGACCTCTTCGTCGTCTATGAAAAGGATTCTCTCGGTCCCGGTGGGTAAGGGGGCTTCCCGCTTCTCCTTTATCTCTTTCTTCTCTCCTTCAATGACCGGGAAAAATACCTGGAAGGTCGTTCCTTTTCCCGGCTCGCTCTCCACATGGACAGCCCCCCCGTGCTTGTGCACGATCCCCTGTACCACGGCAAGACCCAGGCCCGTCCCCTTCCCCACGCCCTTGGTGGTAAAGTAGGGGTCAAATATACGTTCCAGGATCGCCGGTTCTATTCCGTATCCGGTATCCGTCACTTGAAGTCGAACATAGGAACCCGGGTGAAGATCATGGTGTAAGGTGGCCATTTCCTCATCAACATCCACTCTTCCCATTTTGATATCCAGGACCCCGCCCTTCTCCCGCATGGCGTGTTCCGCATTGGTGCAGAGATTCATCACGACCTGGTGTATCTGTGTGGGGTCTCCCTCAATAAGCTCCGGGACATTTTCTATATATTGACGGATCTCAATGCTTCTGGGCAGAGAACTCCTTATAAGTTTCATGGCCTCTTTGATGACAGGGCTGATGGACATGGGGATATACGCCTGGTCCCTTTGTCTGCTGAAGGCCAGGATCTGCCGCACAAGGCCTTTTGCACGCATGCCTGCTTCGAGTATTTTCTCTATATTACTATGCAGGGAAGAGTCTTCAACCGTTTCCAGCAGGGAAAGCTGGGACAGGCCTATGACGGCGCCAAGAATGTTATTAAAGTCATGGGCAATACCGCCTGCCAGGGTCCCGATGGCCTCCATCTTCTGGGCCTGGGCCAGTCTCTTTTCAAAGTCGATTTCGGATGTGACATCCCGTTTGACCGCCACAAAATTCGTTATAGCGCCTTTCTTGTCCAGAACCGGCGATATGGAGGCCTCCTCTGTATAGTGCGATCCATCCTTCCGCCGGTTGACAATATGATTCTTCCATGTCTTTCCATTGGTTATGGTCTGCCACAACTCCCGGTAAAATGCCTCATCCTGTACGCCGCTCTTGAAAATACGCGGGTTTTTCCCCTTGACCTCTTCTACCGTGTACCCGGTGACCCTTTCAAATGCCGGGTTGGCATACTGGATATTTCCCTCCGGGCCCGTAATAACGATGACCTCGCAGGCCTGCTCGATGGCGGACAGGAGTTGACCCCGCTCCTTTTCAGCCCGCCTATCCTGACTAATATCCCGACCGAAGATAAGGGCCGCAGGTTTCCCTTCAAAATTAATGACCACAGAAGAGGACTTGAACCAGACCCGTTCGCCGTTACGTCGTAAAATCTGGAATTCAATGGGCGGATTTTTTTGGTCCATTTCGATTTTGCTGATTCGTTCACGAATGATATCTCTAAACTCCGGCGCCACCCTTTCAATGGCGTCCAGGCCGATCATGTCATGGGGGCTTTGGTATCCGTGAAGACGAGCACCCGCAGGGTTCGCAAACACGAACTTCCCATCACACACAGCAAGGATAGAATGGGGCGCAGACTCCACCAGGGTCCGGAACCGCCGCTCGCTTTCCTTCAGCGCCTCTTCATCCTTTTTTCGCTCTTCAATATCGCTCACGGCTGCTCGAATGGATTCTATATTTCCTTCGGCATCCTCGATGACGATACATTCCAGTCGGACATAAAATTGGGAACCGTCCTTTTTGATCAGCCTCAGCTCACAATCCTGCCGGGTCTTTGTTTCAATGAGTTCCCGTCGGTGAAAGTAGAAGGTCTCCTGGTCATCCCTGTCGATGAATTTCGAGAAGGGTTGATGGATCAGGCTTCCTCTTTCCACGCCCAACATGGCCGCGCCGGTGAAATTGGCCTCCAGGATCATCCCCTTCTCACTGATGGTGAAGTAGCCGACCAGGGCAAAGTCGTACAGGTCCGAAAACTTATCCCGTTCAGCGTGGAGTTCCAGTTGGGTCCGGCGAAGTTCCTCGTTCTGCATCTCTAACTCAATCTGGTGGACCTGCAGCTCATGAATGACCTTTTGAATATCTTCAGCAGGCCTCTCCTTGAGATCTTTAAGGCCTTCACGGAGCAGCTGTTCCGCCCGATTCCGCAAATCCTTTGATTTCGCTGCGCTGTCATTTTTCATGGTTTTACCACTCAGGGTTCATAGTTCAAAGGTTCAGAGGTTATCCAGCATCCAGCAACGAGTAACGAGCAACAGTTTTCCCTCATTTCTCCGTCACATCCTCCATCGCAAGGAGTATCAGCGCAGCCCCTTCTGTCTTCCGAATGACTCTACGCGCATTGAGGCGCACCCTCTTCTGTCCGATCTTTGGGAATTCGTGCGCCACCTCATAATCTTCAAAACTGTGGTTCTTTGGGATGATCTCTTCAAGGAGCTCCCTCAGTGTCGGGATATCCCAGCCTTTTTTGCGGCAATGGTTTTCGCCTTTTTCTTCCCGGCCATGTCAAAACCCCCTTCGATAAAAAAGCCCTTTCCCCCTTATGGGCAAACGGACATTTTAATCGGTTCTTAAATGCTCTTCTATTAAAGTTGAAAGATCAGAGAGAGAGAGAGAGAGAGAGAGAGAGAGAGAGCAAAATTTGCGCCATTTTATCATCGGACACGGGTGGGCTCCTCATCAAACGTTGCCTTGCTGGCTAATGATCTTAATATAAGCAAATTATTCAAAACCGTGTCTACTGTCAATAAAAAACTCGCTGTATTGCCATAAATAGAGGAATATTTCATCGTATTGGCCCTTTAGAGTACGTTTCTTGGTTTCACCACCGTTGGGTTATGCCCTTACATCAGTCAAAGCTGTCACATCCACGAAAACGCTGGCTGATGGGTCATTGGTCATCGGACCCTTTGGAAGGACCATTGACGAAGGGGGCCGGAGGCATTCACGGCTGCTTTTCTGATTTGCGCTTGTTGCTCCCTGATGGTGAGGCTTCTTTACATTTTTACCAGGGATACCCGGCCTCACTCATCTTCGCAAAATTCAGGATAGAGCGCTCTTTCGCATTCGGGACAGATCCCGTGACTGAATTCGGCTTCAGAGTGATCAGAGATATAAGCTTCAATCTGATTCCAATATCCTTTGTCATCACGGATCTTCTTGCAGTTGGCACATATGGGTAAGATTCCTCTCAGGGTTTTGACTTCATCCAATGCCCCCTGAAGTTCCTTATTTGTCTCCTGAAGACGGATATTTTTGTCTTCGAGCTCCTTTCTAAGGTTTCTCAGTGTCAGGTGCGTTTTGACGCGGGCCAGCACCTCCTCGGTCTGAAACGGTTTGCTGATATAATCCACGCCCCCCGCCGAAAATCCTTTCACCTTGTCAGCCACTTCATCCAATGCGCTTATGAAAATCACCGGCACGTCTTTGAGATCCTTGTCCGCTTTCAACGCCTCACAAACCTGATAGCCGTCCATCTCAGGCATTATAATGTCCAATAGAATAAGATCAGGCTTTTCTCTCTGCGCGGCTTCCAGCGCAATCTTGCCGCTCAATGCGGGGCGGACCGTGTATCCCTCGTCTCCCAGGGCCTCCACCAGGATCCTAACATTCTCTTTGGTGTCATCAACCACCAGGATATTTCCACTGCGTATGTCCATACTGTTTTCACTCCTTGTGCTGCCCCTTTATAAGGGAAAGGATTGCCTCATACTCGAAATCATGTGCCCATTTCTGCAACTTTATGGCAAGCCGGCTGTCATGATCCCCTATTTGTACGATCAACCGATCCGTCGCCGCCATATCAGCACGAGACACCGCATCTTCCAGCCTTTCCTGTAATCGGGCCGGGAGAGCGGAAACCAGGGTCTGCCAGTCGTCCGGCTCGTCGGCTGTTGTCCCGTCTTCAGGGCCGCGATCATCTTCATACACCCAACGGACCCCCAAGTGTTTTTCCATGGCCTCGAAAATATCCGTCTGCCGGAATGGTTTGGCTACATAGCCATCGCATCCGGCTGCCAGGATGGACGCCTGTTCACTTTTTAAACCGCTGGCGCTGACCGCAATGACCTTTGTTTGACCGTCTTTATCCTCGGATTTGATCCGTCTGGTGGCCTCATAGCCATCCAACACCGGCATCCGCATATCCATAAAGATGAGATGAGGACGCCATTCTCTATACAGATCAACGGCCTTCTGTCCATTTTCCGCCCCCCTGAGATCGAACCCGAAGACCTCAAGAAGCCTGATAAGGAGGAGCTGGTTCACGGGGTTGTCATCCACCACCAGAATCCGGTAACGGGATTGTCCCGGCGCCAGGGCAATGACTCTTCGAAGGGGTGTGATGGCTTCCGCTGCCATGGCCTGAGCCGTCTTGACGCAAATGTCAAATTTGAACAACGCTCCCCTTCCAGCATCGCTTTCCACGGTCATACGCCCGCCCAGGAGCTCCACGAAACTTCGACTGATGGTCAACCCCAACCCTGTACCCTCTCTAGCCCGACGACCGGCCTCTGTCTGTTCAAACGCAGTGAAAATTTTCGCTAAGTCCCCGGGGGCGATCCCGGGCCCGGTGTCTTCCACTTCAAATCTGAGTCTCTGGGATGTGCCCTTTCCGTCAAGGGGTTCACCGTTTTTCTCCCCTACGCCCACGCGCACGGTGACGCCGCCCTTTTTCGTAAACTTGATGGCGTTGTTCAGCAGGTTGATGAGGACCTGCCGGAGCTTAACCGGGTCGGACCGAATAAAGCGCGGGACGTCTTCTTCCCGTTCAAAAACGAGGGCCAGATGTTCGCTGACGGCCCTGATTCGGAACATGTCCTCAATCTCGTCCAGCAGACCGTGGAGGTCAAGATCGGATTCATTCAGGGTTAACCTTCCCGCTTCGATGGTGGAAAGATCCAGGACCTGATTGATCAGGGTGAGGAGATGCTCGCCGCTCCGACGAATGGTCTCGAGATACTCCATGTCATGGGAGGAAAGGGCCTTGCTTCCGGTCAGGAGCTGGGAAAATCCCAGAATGGCATTGAGCGGGGTGCGGAGTTCGTGGCTCATATTGGCCAGGAATACGCTTTTGGCCTGATTGGCCCTTTCTGCGGCCAGTCTGGCATCCTTAAGGCTGGTTTCATATTCATTGCGTTTATCCACAAAATAGGAAACCGATTGCGCCATGCTCGTGATTTCATCCTCCCCTTCAACGGGAATGGGAAGGGGATTTCCCTGCACATGTGCTTTCATGCTCTGCTCAAGGGCCAGAATGCGACCGATGACCGAACGGCGGATAAACAGGAAAATAAGTATGGCAGTGATGACGATGACAACCGGAATCAACAGGAAGAGTCTTCCGATCAGTTCTATTTCCTCTGTAACTTTATAACTCTGCTGTTGGATTGCCGCGGAAACCCTTGAAAATACCTGTTCGGTCTGTTTGACCAATTCATCGGACAGGAATGTAATTTGCGCCAGTTTGTCTTCAATCGATGTTTTTTGCCCCAAATGGATTTCAGCCAGGGCCAGCAGGCCTTTCTCCCCTGCACCATAGTGATTCAGTATTCTGGAATAGCGCCTGAATGACGAGGTCTCAACATGCCCGCCCTTTAATGCGTCATCGATCATTTTTTTAAATTCAAGGATCTGGCGCTGGTATTCTGTGAGTCGCTGGCTGTCCGAAATGTTCGGCACATCCCGCAACAGGCTGAATACCTGGACGAACAAGTCTCGAATGCGGCGTGACGATGCTTCCTCCTGCAGTTCACTTCCCAGAATCAGCGATTCCGCTATCCGTCTCATATGAATCGAGATTTGAAGAATACGCTGCTTAACTTCAATATTCTCTTCTATCAGGCTCACAAGGGCCTGCAGGTGCTCAAAAATTTGCTGAGATCTTCTTGAAAGATTCGGTGCATCATCCACA
>CAZACO010000262.1:0-6216 GCA_964483185.1 uncultured Desulfobacteraceae bacterium | reverse complement strand
TCGCAGGCAGGACGGTCGAAATAAAAAGTCACGAAGTTCCTTAACTTTAGGCACTCTAAACTTTAGTCACTTTAGGCACTTAAGTTCACTTATGGTCAAGCAACGGTTCAACGGGTATGGCCTTTCTATTGTACCCCTACAAGAGGTGGTTTACGCTGATGAATCAACTGGCAACGGCCCTTACTGACCATTGGCAGGGATATAGGCGAAGGCCTTTAAGACGTGAAGCTCCGGATTTACAGCTTGACTATTGAAATGAACAGGCATAAGTTGAGTCGTCAGCCAGACACACTTCCTTGAAAGGAAACCGTAACAAAAATGCCCACAAAATACATCACCGTTACAGGTGGCGTCCTTTCAGGTCTTGGCAAAGGGATCGCCGCTGCCTCCATCGGACATCTCCTCTCCTCAAAACTCAACATCATCCCGATCAAATGTGACGGGTACCTCAATGTAGACCCGGGGACCATGAACCCGTTTGAGCACGGCGAGGTCTTTGTCCTGGATGACGGCGGAGAGGTAGACATGGACTTCGGTCACTATGAACGGTTCTTAGGCGTCACGTGCAAATCAAATTGGAACCTGACCATGGGCAAGGTCTTCGACATCGTGAGGAAAAAGGAGCGAAAGGGAGACTACCTTGGAAAAACAGTTCAGTATATTCCTCATGTGACAGACGTTATCAAAAGCCATATTTTTGAAGTGGTTGAGGAAGAAAAGCCGGACCTGGTTATCATAGAGATCGGCGGAACCGTGGGGGATATCGAAAATGAACTTTTCTTAGAGGCCATGCGACAGATGAAGGAGGATGTAGGGAGGGATAACATCATTTACATCCATCTAACCTATGTACCGGTCCCCTACGGTGTTAATGAGCAGAAATCCAAACCCACACAACAGAGTGTCAATTTACTGAAACAGCGGGGGATCTTTCCAGATATCATCATCGGAAGGTGCCCCGAGTTTCTGACCAAAGAGATCAAGGTCAAAATCTCCAATTTCTGCGATGTCAATCCCGATGCGGTCATCACCGGGCTGGATGTTGAGGATATCTACGAGATACCGATTATTTTCGAGCAGGAGGGACTCCCGGAGATTATCCACAAGAAGCTCAATATCTATAGCCCACCCGACTTGAGGAAATGGAAAAAACTGGTCGACAACATCCGGAACCCCGATAGACAGCTTAAAATCGCCATCTGTGGAAAATATACCCGGCTGGAAGATTCCTACGCTTCTATTATAGAGTCTTTCAATCATTGTTCCGCCCACTTCAGCGCCAAGATAGATCTCACATGGATTGAAACCACGGATCTCAAGGACACCTCTTTCTTGGACGATGTGGACGGCCTGGTCGTCCCCGGGGGCTTCGGATCCCGGGGTACCGAAGGGAAAATCGAGGCCATCCGCCTGGCCAGAGAGCGGAATATCCCCTTTTTGGGCCTTTGTTTGGGGCTCCAACTGGCTGTCATCGAATTTGCCAGAAACGCCTGCAACCTGACCGGGGCCGGTTCTACGGAAATGGACCCTGATACACCCCATCCGGTCATTGATATCCTCCCTGAACAAAAAGAGATTACGGATAAAGGGGGAACGATGCGGCTCGGGGCCTATCCTGCCGCGCTGACAGAGGGAACGCTGGTCCACTCCCTCTATCGCAAAACAGAGGTATCAGAGAGACATAGACACCGCTATGAGGTCAACCCTGACTATCATCAGGTCCTGCAGGAAAACGGAATGGTTTTTTCCGGCACATCATCGGATGGGAGGCTGGTCGAGTTTATTGAACTACCCCAATTGAAATTTTTTGCTGCCACCCAGGCCCACCCTGAACTCAAATCAAGGATGGAAAGCCCTGCCCCGCTCTTCTACGGCTTTGTCAAGGCATGCCTGGATTGAAAAAGATCTGTGCCTGTCTTTTCAAGAGGAGAAATAGTGGTTGATGATGATCCCGCCAAGCTTTCCGGCCCTGATGCCCAGCCTTTTGCCGTGAACACCCAACACAGCAATGCAGATCCCCTTCGTGGCATCAGGGGGAAGAACGTAAGCCGTTAACCAGTCATATTTGAACTGGTCCGTTCTGTCGTTGATGGTTCCAGTCTTTGCGCCCAACTCCACGTCTTTGAATGCCTTCTTCCTTCTTAACCTGCGGAAAGACTTCCTGCACGTCCCGTGCATAACGGTCTCCCTCATCAAAATCTTCAGATCTTGGGCAGTCTCTTTGCTGATGGAACTGGTCATTTTGTCTGGCCCGCCCTGGTAAAGGATCTCGCCGTCTTCCTGCGAAACTCTCTTGACCAGCCAGGGCTTCATCATTACCCCGTTATTGGCAACGACCGATGCCAAAAGGGCCGCGTGAAGCGGCGATATCACTGTATTCTTGTTGAAACCGGAGGCAATCTCCGCTAATCCGAAATCATCATCCGGGACCTTAACGATGCTTTTGGCAACCGGAAAATCAAAGGGAATTGATCGATTGAAAAAGAACTTTTCAGCCGAGTCGACCATCACCTTCCGGCCCAAATCGTATATCCCCAACTTCCCAAAAACAGGGTTGATAGAGGAACCAAAGGCCTCTTTGAAGCTGACATCGGAGGTATATTTACCCCTCTTCTGTTTTAACTGGCGTTTATAAAGCGTATGTTTATAACCGTCGAAATACACCGTCTGCTCCGGTGTAAACCCGGCGCTCTCCAAGGCCGCAGCCGCAGAAACGATCTTAAAGAGGCTGGCAGCCGGGAAGTCAGCCTTTAGACAGAGACTCTCCCCATCCCCCTCTTTATCATAACTGGCCATGGCAAGGATTCGTCCATCATCGGGTCTCAAAACCACCACAGCGGCCTTTAATGTCTGTGATTTCTGAAGGAGGTCGGTGATGTAGCCTTGAAGGTCCGGATCCAAACACGACTCCACGATGAGAGATCTCCCGGCCCTCTCCAGGACAAAACGGTTGGCTAAATGCGCGCGACCGAGATTCAGGCCGGCTATCTCAATGGGAATGCGTTTTTGGGTTGAACCCTTAGGATCTCCCGCCTTCTCCATGGCTGAAGAGCTGCTGCCGACCTGGCCCATCTGCTCAGAAATCCACGGTATCCCAAGAAAAACGAAAAGGAGTCCCGCCAAGAGAAACCCCGAACAAAGGCTCAGCAGAAGGCCCCTCTTAGGCAGTTTTTTCACCGGAGAATTGCGCTGAAGTGTTCGGGTGTGTTCCCGCCAGCCTGAAGAATAAAGGTGCTTCATGCTCATATGCATCTATCGGGCTTCGGCTTAAGCAGGTTTTGGGTTGCGGGTTGGGTGTCCGTCCCGCAGTCGTTGCCTACCGGGAAATCACCTTCACCCCTCCCATATAGGACTTGAGCGCTTCGGGGACCCACACGCTCCCGTCTTTCTGTTGATAGTTCTCAAGGATCGACACCAGGGTCCTTCCCACGGCCAGGCCCGATCCGTTGAGGGTATGCACGAGCTCCGTGCGGCTCTCTCCCCTTCTTTTGAACCGAATACCCGCCCGCCTGGCCTGAAAATCAGTAAAATTGCTGCAGGAAGATATCTCACGATAAAGACCCTGCCCGGGCAGCCAGACTTCTATATCATAGGTCTTTGCTGCTGAAAAACCGAGATCTCCGGTACACAATGAAACCACTCGATAGGGAAGTTCCAGACGTCTAAGGATCTCTTCCGCGTTTCGGGTCAGGTCTTCCAATTCGTCATAAGACGCCTCGGGCCTCGCGAATTTGACCAATTCAACCTTGTTGAACTGATGCTGCCGGATAAGGCCCCGGGTGTCCTTTCCGTAAGACCCTGCCTCGGATCGGAAACAGGGGGTATACGCCACATAATAGAGGGGCAGATCCTCCTCTCTGAGGATCTCATCCCTGTGGATATTTGTGACAGGGACTTCTGCCGTGGGAATCAGATAAAGGTCCCACCCTTCCACCTTAAACAGATCCTCTTTAAACTTGGGCAACTGTCCGGTGCCGACCATGGAGGCGGTGTTGACCATGAACGGGGGGAGTATCTCGGTGTATCCGTGGTCCTGGGTGTGGACATCCAGCATAAAACTGATGAGTGCCCTCTCCAATTTGGCACCTGCGCCCCGGTAAAGGGCGAATCTCGATCCTGCGAGCTTGGTGGCACGTTCAAAATCGAGGATACCCAAATCCTCCCCGATCTCCCAATGAGGACGCGGGGGGAAATCGATTTCCCTCATCTCACCCCAGGTCCGTACGACCGGATTATCATTTTCATCCTTTCCCACCGTTACCGTTTCGTGTGGGATGTTTGGAATAACCATGAGCAGCCGATCGAGTTCGTCAACAAGCTGGGGGAGTTCTCTCTCTTTTTCCTTGATCTCGGAAGAGACGTCCTTCATTTCCGCTATTATTTTTGAGGCATCCTCTCCCCTTTTTTTCATGGCTGCGATATCTTCGCTCACTCGGTTTCTCTGGTGACGAAGGGCTTCCAGGGCCGCCAGTCGTTCTCTTCTTTTTGAATCCAAGGTCTCAAATCGGGAGATATCCAGGTCATACCCCCTGTTTTCTATGTTTTTCCGGATAGCTCCAAGATTGGACCTGACAAATTTAAGGTCAAGCATGAATTTCTCCTCGATGAACGCGACAGATTTGCCTTGGCATTCAATTGACATTCCCGTGGACTCGCATCACTTATTACATGATACTGGAAGGATGGTCAAACGTTTTGAACCACAAATCGGATTTGCAGTTTCCTGAAACCTGTGATATAGGAACATGCTTTCTGTAGAAGCACCAGAACGGATTCTCAACAGGCAGACCAAAACGAGGAATTTTTCCTTGGGTCAATAGCGTATGAAAGCATCGAAACCGGAAAGCCGGACACATGTCATCTGGAACTTTTTCAGCTCAGTCAAGCTGACGATTGTACTGTTGATCATCCTGGCCATCGTTTCCATTATCGGGACATTAATCCCTCAACAGCAAGGCGCTGCTGAATTTGCGAGACGTCTCAACCCTGCCACACTACAGATCTTTACCTCCCTTGACATGTTTGACATGTACCATTCAATATGGTTCAGGGTCCTTATCGGGTTCCTTACCCTCAACCTCATTGTCTGCTCTATGGACAGATTGCCCGCAACATGGAAGCGCTTCACCGCCCGGCCGGAACCGGACCGGACAAGACCCTTTGACCATCTGCCCCCGCAACAATCCTGTCGAACAGATAGAACCTTGAAGGAAACTGCGGACAGAGTCGGCCGGTTGCTTCAATCCCGCTATAAAAGGATAAGAGAAAAGGAGATTGAGGGAGGCCGCTTCTATTATGCAGAAAAGGGAGGGTATTCGCATTTTGGGGTCTATATTGTCCATTTGAGTGTGCTCCTCATCCTTGTTGGCGGTTTAGTGGGCTCATTTTTCGGCTTTGAGGGCTATGTCAATATCTTAGAAGGGGAACAGACGGACACGATTATGCTCAGGAAAAAAATGAGGCCGCTGGAGCTGAATTTCCATGTGCGTTGCGACAAATTCACCGTGGATTTCTATGAAAACGGCGCGCCCAAGGAATACCGCTCCGATCTCAGCTTTCTTGTAAAGGGAAAAGAGGTAAAAAGAATCGGCCTTCTGGTCAACCATCCGGCAGAATTCATGGGGGTCACGTTTTATCAGGCCCATTATGGCACCGCTCCGGGAAAGGCCGTTCACCTCAAGATATCCCGCCAGAGTCCTGGATCCCCTGTCACCACCATGGAGGTGCAGGCCGGGGAGTCGGTTGAATTGCCTGGCGGCGAAGGTCTATTCAAGGTGGTTGACGCGCGGGGAGACATCATGAAGATGGGTCCGGCAGTCCTGATTTCCGTCGAGCCTAAGAAATCAGGCGAGAGGCTTGAGTTCTGGGTGTTCAAGAACCAGGAACAGGTGCTGAAAAGGCTCCCCGCGCCGATGAGCCATTCTCCCAAATTCAATCCTTCTGCCTTTGCGCCTTACACCTTTTTCTTAGATGGCCTTGAAACCAGATATTATACGGGCCTTCAGGTGAACAAAGATCCCGGCGTACCCATTGTCTGGATTGGATGTTTTTTTATGGTCGCGGGTCTCTTTTTCACCTTTTTCACATCACACCGTAGAATATGGGTCCGTGTATT
The DNA here is from genome assembly GCA_964483185.1 of uncultured Desulfobacteraceae bacterium. Lineage (GTDB taxonomy): Bacteria > Desulfobacterota > DSM-4660 > Desulfatiglandales > Desulfatiglandaceae > CAZACO01. The sequence goes on along the minus strand of CAZACO010000262.1, from coordinate 101 downwards.
AGATACAGAACGAGGGATCACAACCGATGTGGCGGGCACAACCAACAAAAACCCGGTCGGCCTTCAAAGGGAACTGGAACATCTGGTAAAAGATATCCGGA
>CAZACO010000261.1:0-6244 GCA_964483185.1 uncultured Desulfobacteraceae bacterium | reverse complement strand
GTCGAGAAGGTGTGCACCACTACGGGGAGAGAGGGAATCCGGTCATTCAGTTTTTCCAACAGGGGGACATCGCTGGCGTCCGGCAGATCCAGGTCCAGGATGACGAGATCCAGAGGCTCGTAGTGATAAATCCATCTGAGCACCTCACGGCCGTTTTTCGCCAGGCGAACACGATAGCCTTCAGCCATCATTTCGCGCTTCAGGAACTCCCTCACATTGGGGTTCCGGTCCGCGATCAGGATAGTGAATGCGTGTCTATTCTCTGAGTTCAAAGGATACCCCTGACCCGGATAAGCCGGGAAAGTGAATGAGGTGAGCTAAAGTGAGCTAAAGTTACCGAAGCGAATGGTATCATCCCAACACTCACCGGAATTCCTCCTTTTCAACTTTCGCCAATCCAGACTCGTAACCCCAAAACTTGATGAATGCGCCATATATCACGCCCTCAGATTCCTATTGAGCGGCCTCCAATTCACTGGAAATGGCGATGCAGAACCGTGCCCCTTTCTCCGGCGTGGGCTCCACCCATATATCTCCCTGATGTCTTTTTGTCAGTTCCTTGACAATGGCCAGTCCCAGACCGGCGCCCGCAACGCCCCTGGATGTCTCATCTCTGTGGAAAAGCTCGAAGAGGTTTCGATTGTCCCCGTTCCCCAAACCGACCCCGTCATCGCTCACGAAAAAAAGGTGCCGACGTCCGTTTTTTTCATATTCCAACCTGATTTCAGAAAGACCGTCCCCACCGTATTTAAGTGAATTATCAACAAGATTTCTGAATATTCCGATCAGCGAAAGCCTGTCCCCCACCAGTTCCGGCAGGTCCCCGGTGCCCAGCCATTTTATGTGGCGCCTTTTCAGATTTGCAGTGAACTCGCTCCTGACCGCCTCCATGATCTCGCTTCCCCTGATTTTCTCAAACCTGAAAGGGGCCTCACTGGCAACAATATAGGCATTGATCTTTTCTACAAGGGCCAGCACCTGTTCGGCGGTTTTCAGGATATGACTGCAATGCTCCCTCCCCTTTTCACCCAAAAGAGGAGAAAATTTCTCGCTGAGTCGTTTGGTAAGGCCATAGAGGCTCACGGCTGGGCTTCTCAGGTCATGGGAAACCGAATAGGCAAAAAATTCTATCATATCCTTTTTTTCTGTGAGTGCTTTGACTTTGGCCGCCAGATCCTCATAGAGTCTGGCGTTGTCCGCTGCCACGGCGATCTGGTTTCCCACGGTCGTCAAAAGATCGATCGTGCCCTGATCGAGGTGGAAGTCCTTGCTGGTGGCCAGATTCATGACCCCCCGGACTTGATCCATCGTAATCAGCGGGACACACAGCACGATATGAAAGCCCTTTGCTGAAAGGAGAGCGGCCCTCTTCCTGTCCTGCAGCTCGGAGACATGCTGGGCAATGAAAGACCTGGTTCGCGCCGCCCTCCCTGAAAACCCCTCATGGATGCTGACCCGTTCCAGTCCTTCAGGCTCCATTCCATAGTGTGCGGCCAGGTGGAGATATTGCCCGGTTTCATCCAGCAGATAGATCCGGCCTGCTTCCAGATCGAATTGGGTCAGGACCCGGGCAAGGGATCCTCTGAAAAGATCTTCCACTGTGAGTGAGGTGGCCAGGTAATTGCTCATTTCAAGGAGGATAGAGAGTTCCCTGTTTCTCTCTCTGAGCCTGTCACTGCTGATTTTGACTGAGATATCTCTGTCATTGAATCGCATCATGGTCAAACACTTCGGATAATGAAAATGGCTTTCGGCCAGTCATCGACAGGACCGGCCCCTAACTTACCACCCAGATGGCCGGTCGGGTCGTAAGCTGAACCACTTTGTTGCTCACGGCCCCCATAGAGAAATCGCGAACATCAGACAGCCCCCGTCTACCCACCACGACCGTCCCATATCCGCCCTGGTCAGCCTCTTTGACAATGGCTTCCGCACGGCTTGGGGCGCCTGTTACGATCTGGGTGCTGATGCAGGTGCGTGTGATCCCGGCACTGATCAGCCGTTCTATGGCCTGGTCAAAACCCGCGGCAATGAACCGTTCCGCTTCAGCGATGCGGTCCTTTTCCTCGTGCCGCATCACATTCGTCAGGCTGATCTCGTATCCGGAGCCGCCCAGTAATGACCCCACGCAATCCACGGCCTTCAACGACCCCCCTGAACCGTCAAAGGCAATCAGGATCTTTCCCGGACGGGCCTCTCTCCCGACCATCACTATCGGGATTGTCGTGATCCGCTCTAAGAGCTTGGTCGCGACACTGCCGAGCAGAACGCCCCTCACCCGGCTGATGCCCTTCCGGCCGACCACGAGGGCGGTATACCCCTGCCCGGCCTCGACGATGATATCCCGGGCGATCCCTTTCTGCCGTTCGTGGAGCCTTGTCTCAATCGAGTCAGCTGGAAAACCGGCGTCCAGGAGGATCTGCCTAGCCGTCTCCATATATTGTTCCAGCTGTTTTGCGCGACCCGTTTCCCATGCTCGTATCTCACCCAGTTTCTGGTTGTACACGGGCTCCTTTTCCAGATCCCAGTAAACGTCCGGGATCTTGCTGGACACCGCAAACAATACCATCTGCCTCTCTCTTAGCGAATGGATCTTGCTGACATAGTTGACCGTTTCAAAGGCATCATCAGAGCCGTCCAATGCCAGCAACCACCGTTCTCTTTCTGATTTCCGGGCCATATGAACCTCCCGTAAGTCCTTTTTCTCTCTCAAGGTTTTGAGCGTCATAGAGCGTTCGTTCGATCTTCAATCCCTTGTTCAGCAACAGCTGTGCCAAACATGATGTGTGGGGCTACTTCAGCTTAACCTATTAAAATTATTCATACAAAAATCGTTCCCAGGGAACATTTCCGTTGACTTGCAAGGGAAGTGATGTCGGGTATTTTTACAAATTGTAAAGGCAGGAGAGGATGAAAAACCAAGGCCTCGGTGTGTCAGGAATCTTTTCAACCTGTCAAGTGCGGTTTACAAACTGAAGGCCCTTCAGGCTTGAGACGTGTCTTTACAGTCCCCTTTTTTTTCTGTATGATTCATGATTAGCAGCTCCCTCACACCACCGGTTCGTGCGGCGATTGCCGATTCAGAGAGAACGAATTCCGCCGAATCGAGACCCAAAGGGACATGGAACTGTGTCAATATTCCCAACCAGTTGGAACCGTTGACCGTAAGGCCGCTACCCGGCGCCCCGGGTGATGGCCTTTTTTTCGTGGGGGTGTCTCTCATGGCCTTTCATTCTCTTTCCCTGTCCGGTCCGGAATGATATTTGCAGTCGGGTGTGAGACATAGCCGATGATAGATGACAGATTGTGTGATTCCGTGTCGTGTGGGAGAGGAGCGAAGGGCCGGAATTTCTGTTTAGGATGAACGCAGTTTTTTCAGTTTTTTTAAGGAGGGCCGTAACGTGTTAGAGAGAGATCGTTCGGGTACAAAGACAACAGGAGAGCAGGAATTCAGTCCAGAGGAATTGTCGACCGTCGATGCCATCATCGAAAGATACAAGACAAGGCCAGGATCGTTGATCCCTGTGCTTGAAGAGATCCAGGAGGCCATCGGCTACCTTCCCAAGTCAGTACAAAGGAGGGTTGCGCTGGGTCTTTCCATCCCTTTCAGTGAAGTATACGGGGTGGTTACATTCTATTCTTTTTTCACGATGGTACCGCGGGGAAAACATACCATCCGGTGTTGTCTTGGAACGGCCTGCTATGTGAGGGGGGGAAAAAGGATCCTGGAAAAGCTCACGAAAACCCTGAATGTGAGTCCAGGAGAGACCACCGACGACCGACGCTTTTCCTTAGAGACGGTCAGGTGTCTCGGCGCATGCGGGTTGGCGCCGGTCGCAATGGTGGATGAGAACACATACCGCCAGATGAAGCCATCCAAGGTATCTGATATATTAGAAGCCTATGAGTAGTGAAGGAGTTCACCTATGCCAAAGCTGAAAATTGAGGACTTATATAAGATAAAGGGAGAGGTTCTCAGATCGCTGGTCCTGGATTCGGAAAAGAATCGTGCTCGAATTACCGTGCATATGGGAACCTGCGGGATCTCTTCCGGCGCAGACAAGGTATTGGAAACATTGCGGGGCGAACTGGCTTCTTCCGGCAGGGAAGATATTCTCATCACCACATCCGGTTGCGCCGGCATCTGTAACCGGGAACCCTTGATCACCATAGAGCGGGTGGGAGAAGAGCCGGTTAAATATGCTGACGTCGATGAACAGAAGGCCCGGCAGATTTTCCGGGAGCATGTCCTTGAGGGAAATGTCAATCCTGACTGGGTGTTTGCCAGGGGTTGGGAACAGAAAGATGAGGATTTTGAAGGCCCTCCGTCGGGAGCCACCGAAGGGACCTCTCACATCAGAGAGATCCCGTTCTTCGGCATGCAGGACCCTGTGGTCATGAAGAATCGCGGTCTGATCCAGGCCGAGAAGATCGACGAATATATAGCCCGGGACGGATACTTTGCAGCCGCAAAGGCCCTGTATCAGATGGACGCCAATGAGATCATCGGCGAAGTCAAAAAATCAGGGATCAGGGGTCGAGGCGGGGCCGGATTCCCTACAGGTATGAAGTGGGGATTTGCAGCGAGTTCCAGGGGAGATGTCAAGTACGTGCTCTGCAATGCCGATGAGGGGGACCCCGGTGCCTTTATGGACCGATGCGTCCTGGAATCCGATCCACACGCGGTATTGGAGGGAATGATCATAGCGGCCAAGGCCATCGGCTCTCATCAGGGCTATATCTATTGCCGTGCTGAATACCCCCTTGCGGTCAGGATGTTAAACCTGGCCATTGATCAGGCCAGGAACTACGGGCTCCTCGGAAAGGACATCCTTGGATCCGGCTTCGACTTCGATCTGGAGGTCTACCGGGGAGCCGGGGCATTTGTCTGCGGGGAAGAGACCGCCCTGATGACATCCATTGAGGGAAAGCGGGGAACACCCAGGCCCCGGCCGCCGTTTCCGGCGATTCAGGGCCTTTGGAAGAAACCGACGATTCTCAACAACGTGGAAACCCTGGCTAATGTGGCCCAGATCATCCTGAAAGGCGGCAAGTGGTATGGGAGCATGGGGACCCGGAGGAGTAAGGGAACCAAGGTCTTTGCCCTTACCGGCGATGTCAGTAACGTGGGACTCGTGGAGGTACCGATGGGGATGCCGATCGGGACCATTATCCACGATATCGGCGGCGGCATCCCCGGCAATAAGCGCTTCAAGGCGGTTCAATTGGGAGGGCCGTCCGGGGGATGCATACCTGTTCAACATTTGAACACCCCAGTCGATTATGAATCCATTACCCGGTTAGGGGCAATCGTTGGCTCGGGTGGCATGATTGTCATGGATGAAGACAAATGCGTCGTGGATGTGGCCCGTTTTTTCATGGAGTTCTGCAGGGATGAATCGTGCGGAAAATGCACGCCCTGCCGGGTAGGGACCCAGAAGATGTTGGAGATCCTCACCCGGATCTGCGAGGGGAAAGGAAAGGAAGGAGATATCGAGACCCTGGAAAAGTGGGCCGACATCATCAAGAACACGGCCCTGTGCGGTCTGGGCCAGACAGCCCCGAACCCGGTGCTTTCCACCCTCCGCTACTTCCGGGATGAGTATGAGGCCCACATCCGTGAGAAGCGCTGCCCTGCGGTTGTCTGTTCCGCGTTTTTCAAGTCTCCCTGCATGCACGCATGCCCGATCAATATGGATATCCCGAGTTATACGACCCTGATCAGGGCGGGGCGTTTGGACGACGCATATAAGGTCCTTCTAAAAACCAATCCGTTTCCAGCCATCTGTGGCCGGGTGTGCGACCACACGTGTGAAAGCAAATGCAGGAGAGCCACCCTGGATGCGGCCCTCGATATCAGGCATCTGAAGCGCTTCATCACGGACAATGGCACGAGGCCGCGGGTGACGCCGGTTCCGGTCACGCGCAGGGAAAAGATAGCCGTCATCGGGGCAGGCCCTTCCGGTCTGACCGCCGCAAAGGACCTCTCCCTCAGGGGGTATGGCGTGACCGTTTTCGACCGGTTTCCAGAACCCGGCGGCATGCTCCGGTGGGGAATCCCAGCCTATCGACTGCCCCGGGACATTCTGGATAAGGAGATCAACGATATCCTGGGCTTAGGTGTCGAACTCCGATGCAATACCCGGGTGGTCCTCCAGGCTGAAGGAACGTCAGCCCCTGAGGAAAAGGATATATCGTGGGACCGGCTTAAGAAAGATTTCGACGCGATTTACCTGGCAATCGG
>CAZACO010000260.1:0-6251 GCA_964483185.1 uncultured Desulfobacteraceae bacterium | reverse complement strand
GTGATCACCACGTCTTTGTTGATGGATGTCTCGTTGGCCCAGGCGATGACGAACTCCTTCTGTCTCGGGTTGTCCGGATTTTTGCGGAAGCGGCTGGATTTCTGATTCTTGGAGAACCTCCCGCTCTTTTCCACCACGCCTGCCCGGTAGAGTTCGGCCAGAACATCCAGTATCCCGGACCCGCAGATCCCTTTGGTCTGCATCTCTTCTGGCTTGGAGTACGTTAACCAGGCATCCCGTCCGATGACCTTGTAGTCTACCTCATGGGTCTCAGGATCTATCTTGATCCGCTCAATGGCCCCTGGCGCTGCCCGCATCCCGAATGCCAACTGGGCCCCCTCCAGGGCCGGCCCCGTGGCACAGGAAGACGATATGAGCTTATCTTTGTTCCCCAACACCAATTCGCCGTTGGTGCCGATGTCTATAATGAGCTGGATCTGCTCACTCCTGTGGGGTTTCTCTGTGACCAATACACAGACGTTATCCGCACCCACAAAGCCAGCCTCATTCGGCATGATGAATACATTGGATGACGCATTGATCCCGATCCCGAGGTCGCGTGCCCTGATATCGAGGCTTCGATGAACCACCGGCGGAAAAGGGGCCAGGCCCACATAATGGGGATCTAACTTGAGCAGGATGTGGTGCATGGCGGTGTTCCCGCCCAAGGTCAGGTCGACGATATCAGAGGGTTCAAGACGGAGATAGGTCTTTCCATCTTCAGGGTCTTCGACCATGACCGGCTGGCCATGCTCGTCTTTTACCACCTTCCCGTCCTCGTCCTTCTTTTTTTTCTTTGGCGGATAGGTCCCTTCACAGGCCTTCTTCACCAGTCCATTAAGCCCCTCAATGATATCATCACTCATCCGTTCCAGGCCGCCGGGGGTCTGGATGTGATAGGTGATCCGTGACATCACGTCTTCGCCGTACTTGCACTGGGGGTTCATCATGGAGACCGTATCTAACACCTCCATGGTCCTCATGTTACAGAAGTAGGCGGCCACTGTGGTGGTACCCACATCGATGGCCAGCCCATAATAGTCCTCAACCCGGCCGGGCCACACCTTGATGATCTCTTTATCCATCCAGACGGCAGCCGTAATGGTCCACTCGCCTTTACGGATGGCATTGGGAAGGTCGCGCAAGGTGAACCAGTCGATATCCAGGCTTTTGAGTCCATGTTCTGTATCCAGGGCCTGGGCCATCCGCTCAAAGTCCCCCAGAGGGTCCTCGAACGTAGGCGGCGTGACGCTCACCGTATAGATCTTGACCGCCGGATTCCAGTGGATCTCGATATCCCGGGCCGCCTTGCTCACCACCTGTTTGCCGGCCCTGGACTCCTCGGGCACAAAGATGAGGAGATCGTCCTGTATCTCTGCCACGCACCCTAAACGGTAGCCGGCTTCCCGTTGCTCAGAGGTAATGAATTTCTCCTCCTCCTGTTGCCAGGGACTGACATGACCTGGATCTGAAACAATGCCGAACTTCTCAAACGATCCCTTTTCAATCCTGACCTTGCACTTGCCGCAGACCCTCTTTTCCCCGCACAGGGTTTCGATGTCTACCCCCAGACGACGTGAGGCCTCAATGATGTTGATCCCCTTTTCGACCTCTCCTCTTCTACCTGATGGCTGAAAAATAATCTTCGCTGTACCGTTCTTGCCCATTCAACACGCTCCTCGGATACCCGCTGCCCCGTCGTACTCAACGGTAAATATTCAATGATCAATCTTCAATCTACTTGGCCTGCATTTCTCTCAGTCGACCGATCATCTTGATGGCCTCCTGAACCGCATTGCCGGCGCTGTCTGCATATCCGTCGGCCCCGAACAGGTCGGCAGTATCACTGGTAACCGGCGCACCGCCCAACATAATGGCCACATCAGGATTTTTTTCCTTGATCATTTTGATGACCTTTTCCATGCCCATCATGGTTGTGGTCATCATGGCCGACAGGGCAACGATCTCCGAGTCTGTCCGAAGTTGCTCTTCCACGAACTTCTCAAGAGGGACATCCCTCCCCAAGTCGTGGACCGTGAACCCGGCCACCTCGAACATCATCTTGATGATGTTTTTGCCGATATCGTGGACATCTCCCTGAACCGTCCCGATGACCACCTGGCCCTTTGGCTTATCCCCCAGATCTTCCAGCCTGATATGGGGCTTGAGGATATCCAGGCCCACATAGAGGGCATCCGCGCACATGAGCAGTTCAGGCACAAAGTACTCCTGCTGATCATAGAGATCACCGACCTCCTGCATGCCAGCCGCCAGGCCGTTCATCACCGCGTCGTAGGCGTTCAGCCCCTCATCCAGCACCCTTTGCGCGGCCTCTCTGACCTGGTCTTCTTCAAATTCCACAACCCCTTCGTGCAGTTGTTTCAATAGTTCCTCTCTGAGTTCTTCCTTTCCCATAATCGTATCCTCCCGATACACCTTTTAAAAAGAGTCCTTGTCTTCTACTGTTTTCTACCTGACGTTACAGGTTTTCAGTCATCCATCATCCATCTCAACGCCTTCACGCTGGTGTCACCGCAGCCTTGCCGTATTCCCGGACTGCCTTTACATACGCCTCCATGTTTTCCTTTTTTACATCGGGCCACAGATCGCAACCCGGCCACACGGCATCCACACCGTCATCAATACATTTTTTGATGACCCCGCCCACGTCAGCGGAATCCATCTGAACCAGCGTACCATAGGGATCAAAATTGCCTAAAATCATGGCCTCATTGCCCAGTTTTTTTCGCGATTCTGCCACATTGTTTTTCTGGTCCACGCTTACTGCATCAGCGCCGCAGTCGTTCATCATCTCAATGATCAGATCTGTTGACCCACAGATGTGATTGATCTTCGGAGATTCGAGCGCAGAAAAAACCTTCTCAAGATTGGGTTTGATCAAGGTCTTCCACATCCGGGGAGAGATGAGGTCTGTGCCGGACCCCATCTCGCGGATATTGATGTAATCCACGCCCAATTCCTGATAATGCTGCGCCACGGCAATAACCAGATCCGTCATCTTTGCGAGAAATGCCTCAACCCGCTCCTTGTCCTTACGGAGCCCTTTGAGCAGGACATCCAGTTCAATCAACTGGCCGCCCATGGTGAAAGGCCCTAACACCCATCCACCGACAGCCAGTTTACCCCCTTCATGGGCCTTTACAATCCCGATGGCCTGATCCACCACCGGCATGCGTCCCTGTTGAAAGATCGTGCTGTAATCCTCGGGCAGATCCACCTCATCCAATGTAGCCCATTTTGACGGCACGGTAGGGTAAAGGATACCCTCTGCATCTTCATAGAGACTGGCGCCCCTTCCGAGGGCCTCGGGTACGGTACACATGTCATAGGGCACAACCACCCCATCGAGGCCGAACATCTCGGCGCTTGCAATGGCTGAGCCCGCTAAATACTCAGCCGAACCATGTACCCGGGCAAAAGGGATCCCCATCGTATCGATTGCCTGGACCGTTACCGTGCCCATGCCGCTGAAACAGGGCATTTCATCCAGCGGTTCTCTTCTAAAAAAGGCCTTCACCCGCTCTTTTGGTGTCATTGTCGCCATAAATCTGCTCCTTGTATGTCTGAAGTTTACTCGATCTTCACTCATCATTCATCATTATTCGCCAATCATCCATCGCCAATACCTCACATGTCCTTGAGTTGCCCAACAAAATCGGGAAAAAGCTTGTTCAAGGGATGGGTTTCCAGTTCCGGAAGCCGCTTGGTCTCTGCAAAGACGGCAGATGCTGTAAAGGCATCGGCCATGGCCACAGCAGGAAAGATACGCGTTGCCCCGGCCATGGGACCGGAGAAAATCATATCATGATACATAAAAGAAGCCAAGGACTCTAAGCCGGCATCAGCAGCAGACCAACCCTTGAACCCCCAGAGTTCCCGGGCCTGTTTCCACATATAAGAGCCATTGGACGGGGCGCTCGCTGTGGGAAAGCCCCACTTCTCCTTGATCATCCGGTTGGCGATACTGCAGAAGGCGGTGGCAGGGCCGTTCATGACCGACGTGTCCACAAAGATGCTCTCGAATTGGGCTCCCACCTTTTCCATGGCATCCAGAAGCTTTTGAGTCCCGGTAATCCTCCCGGAAGGCATCTGGTCGGCCATATCATAAGACACGAGAAGGACATGTTTCACGCCGATCTGGGCAATTTCACGGATCTCTGTCTCCAGGTCCTCTTCCCATACCGTGATGCTGTTATAAAACATACGGTCCAAAAGACCTTTCTCGGCGCAATAGGCGGCGCCCGCCAGTTTGGGCTTCATCTGCCACGCATCCACACAAAACGGCATATCGCTTACAGACGTCACAAAATCGACATACAATTCAAATTCCTTGCCCGTATTGGCCACCACGTCTGCCATCCCGGGAATGCCTGTTTCCGCCCACAATCTGTCCTGGGTCTTGAGCAGTTCTTCGGCCCGCTTCTCGTCAAACCCTTCCTTTCGTTTTCCTTCAAAAACCCTGTCCCCCTTCTGAAAGATGGAGGAACAGACGACCGTTGGATACTCACCAGGCTGGCCCCCGAACCTCACGCCGCCAATCTCGCAAACCTTTTGCTCAGTCGAAAAATTCAGCATCATGATATCTCCTTGTGTAGCTGACAAAAAGAACCCCCTGAAATTTAAAAATTAGAGGCCAACCTGTTGGCCCATGGGATACCACAAAAACGTTTCTGTTGAAAAGGATTAATCTGGAGTACTGGAGAGCCAAGACATCGACGTTTAATTATACCGTCAGGTGTTTCTTGATAATTTCGCTGTCCGCTATCAGTTCCTCAGAGGTAGCGGTTCGTCCGATGCTACCCTTTGTACCCATCAAATAGTGCCTGGAAGCCACTTTCAAGGCCATACGATAATTTTGCTCTACAAGAAGAAGGGTGAGCCCCGACTGGATGCATAAAAGGAGTATCGGCTGTATAACTTCATACACCAAGAGTGGAGCAAGTCCCTGGGATGGCTCGTCGAGCAGCATGATGAGAGGGTTTCCCATCAAGGCCCGGCCGATCGCTAACATCTGTTGTTCTCCACCGCTGAGCGTTGACCCGTCCTGTCTAAACCTTGCCTTCAATACAGGAAAATGATTGTAAACCTTTTCCCTGGTCCATTCGTCTTCATCTCCTTTAGGTTTTGCTGCCAGTTTGAGATTTTCTTCAACACTCACGCCTGGAAAGATATGTCTTTCAGCAGGAACATAACCGATACCCTTCCTGACAATCCTGTGGGGTGGCCATCGGGTCGTGTCTTGGCCGTTTATTCTCACCTTCCCTCTTCGTGCCGGTGTCAGGCCCAAAATGGAACGGAGCGTTGTTGTTTTGCCCACGCCGTTCCTGCCCAGAATCGAGACAGCCTCCAGCCTCTCCACATGCATGGAAAGCCCCTGAATTATATGACTTCGTCCATAGTAGGTATGGAGGTCCTCGATTTCAAGGATTCTCACTGCTTCCTGATCATGCATTGCCAAGATAGGCCTCCTTGACCAGCTTGTTTTCTTTTATCTCCATGGGAGTTCCTTCGGCGATGATGCTCCCCTGGTTCAGGACGGTAATTTCATCTGAAATGCTCATGACCACATCCATATCGTGTTCTACCAGGACAACTGAAACCGTAGAGGTCAATCCCTTGATGAGCTGGGCAATGTGATCGGTTTCCGCAGGCGACATCCCTGCCGTCGGTTCATCCAGGAACAGGATCTTGGGATCGCCGGCCAGTGCCATGGCGACTTCAAGGAGGCGTTGGTCACCATGGGCAAGATTCGTGGATGGCACATCGGCCTTTTCCTTCAGGCCTAAACGATCGAGTATCTCCCAGGTTTTTTTGTTGACCTGTTTCAGGCTTCCTTTTGCTGAAAATACCCTGAATGACCCCCCTATCTGACTCTGTGCTGCAATTCGTACATTTTCGAATACCGTCAACCCCATAAAAATGCTTGTTATCTGAAAGGTGCGGCAAATGCCTAACTTGACCAGTCGATGTGCAGGCTTGTTGGTGATATCGTGTTTCTCAAATAGTACCGCACCGGAACTGGCAGGCAGTTTCCCTGTAATGACATTAATAAAGGTGGTTTTTCCGGCCCCGTTAGGCCCGATGATGGACCGGAGACGTTTGGCTTTGAACTCCGCATGGACATCGTTGACAGCCAGGACGCCGCCAAAATGCTTATGAAGACCTTTTGTGCGCAGGATAGTGGTCATTTATCTTGCTTATTCCTTTCTGAAGCGCGTCAGGTAATCACC
>CAZACO010000259.1:0-6252 GCA_964483185.1 uncultured Desulfobacteraceae bacterium | reverse complement strand
TCTTCAAGGACCAGCGGATGGATGTCAAAGGCCTTTCCAAATCCTTCTATGGTACGGATGTCATGGATACCGGTGACATTGACCCAGGTAACCGTTGGAAGGGTCTTGAACGGAAGGCACGCATCCACGGTCAGATCCGCCCTTTCTTCCACGCGATTTTCATCGTAATCGATGAGTGTAATTCGCACCTTCTCGCTTCGTTTCTCTCCCACATGCACCAGGGTCCCGGGCGGGAGCCCTGCCTTTTTAGAGCTCTTCTTAAAGAGTTTTGACATGGGTAACCTCCCTTTTCATGAGCTCGCCACGTTAACCCGACAGCAGAGAGCACGCACATGAGCGGGCTGATCATGCCATCTCTTCAGAGCGAAGAGGCCCAGAAGAGGGCTGCCGGAGCCATGGCCTGTCACCGGCTCCGGCAGCCCTTTCTGCCCAAAAAAAGTGTCATCCGCTCAAGACTGCGGCAAGCATACTTCCGTTCTTCCATCCTGCCCTGACCCACTTCCCCCGATGCCAAAGGCCCGGCATCGTTCATCTATAGCTCCTACTTTCCAGACACCTCCGCCTCAAGATCCTTTATGTATTGGGCAATCAGGATACCGAGATAGATGCAGGCGTTCCCTTCCATGCAAGCGTCAGCATCCTGCTTGTCCAGAAAGGCGTGACGGTTGTGATTTCCCTTGCTGAAGGTGACAACCCAGGCGTCTTTCCCCGAATCAAATTCAAGCGCCGTGGACAGGCCATAGGTCTTGATTTCAGGGTACATCTCCAAAAGCTTGTTTTTGAGTTCGTCTTTTGTGTAGCTCATCATTAACCTCCTCCAAAAATTTAGAAAATTGATAAGAAATCCAACGCCGACGATCTCTCAAGTGCACGTATTACAAATGCCTCAAGCTCTGTCAACCCCTTAGCCTAGTTTCCATCCAGAAATGGCCCTTTTTCGCAATCTCAGCGTCAATCCGCGGAGTCGGTTGTGCGGCGTACATGAGTACGCCTCCGCCCAACTCCTTGATTTCCTTGATCTTACAAAAAATTGCGCATTTCTGAATAGGAAACTCTCTTGTGCCCGGATTTCATTTCTGGATGGGCACTCGCCTAAATAAAATGGCAAAACAGGTTTAAAAGCCATAAATATAGGATGGTTCTTCATTTTCAATTCTCTGAGGGTTCAGGCCTTGCTAAGACCCAAGGGCCAGAACAGGGGAACAACCGCCATAATGATGATGAGCACCACCAACGTCAGCAGTCCCCCCACCTTTAAATAGTCCTTGAAGCGATACCCCCCCGGTCCCATCACCAGGATATTGGCCGGATGGGATATGGGCGTCATGAAGCTTGCCGAGGCCGCCATGGCCATGGCCATCATGAGCCCATAGGGGGAGATGCCCATCTGTTGGGATGTGTTCAGGACGATGGGGGCCAGAAGGAGTACCAGTGCTGCTGTCGGGATGAAACAGGTGGCCAGAAAGGTAAGCAGCAGCAGGGCCAACATGACGGCTGTCGGTCCCAGGGGCCCCACCGAGGCCACCACCCCCTCTGCCAGAAATTTTGCGGCGCCGGACTGATCCAGGGCCGTCCCCAGGGGGAACATCCCGGCGATGAGGAACACGGCCTTCCACTCGATGTCACGGTAGGCCTCTTCCATGGTGAGACACCGGAAAAGGACCATTAACGCCGCACCGATGACGGTGGCAATGTAGATGGGAACCCAGCCCAGGATGACAGGCACGAATGTGGCCCCCATCAATATGGCGGAGAGCTTGGCCTTTTCCATCCGCGGGACCTCCTGTGCCTCTGCCGTAAGCACGATGAAGTCGGGTTCCCGTCCCAGTACCCGAAGGTTTTCCCGAGGCCCATAAAGAAGCAGCGCATCACCGAAATCCAGGGCCATATCCCGCAAGTGGGTGGAGTAGACCTGTCCGCGCCGCCATATGGCCAGCACGTTCAACCCGAATTTGTCCCGGAAGTGGAGGTGTCGCAGGGTGTTGCCTGCGAGGGTGGTATGGGGGGAAAGGATGGTCTCCACCAGGCCGATGCTGTCGGAGACCAGTTCTTTCAGATCGGGTCGGGTCCCGCGATCCACCTCCATTTCCTGGAAACCGCGAAGGATTTTCAGATCCCCGATGCGGCCTTCCATCACCAACTGATCTTCAGGGAGGAGGATTTCCGTAGGATCGGGGATTCGCTTGGTGCCGTCTTTCCGGATAATGGATAGGACACGCATGCCCAGGACCTCGGCCAGGCGGCTTTCCTTCAGGGTCTTCTCCGTCAGGGGGGACGTGGCAGGGATGGTCAGGAGCAACAGACGCTCTTCAAGGTGGTAATCCCTGGTCAGATCCGCCCGTTCGACCCCCGTGCACGTGGTAAATCCCTGGAGCGTGCAGAGGGCCTTCAGGGCGTCTCCGCCGCCCTGAAGAAGGAGCCGGTCCCCGTCTTGCAGTACCTCATCCTGAAGATTGGCCCTTCGAACGGTCCCGTTCCGCCGAATGGCGAGCACCATGGCATCAAATCGATTTCGAAAGCCGGTTTCGCTCAGGGTCTTTCCGTTCAACGGGGAATCCTTGGTAAGGGTCACATCGGCCAGTTCCACATCCCTGGAAAAGACCTCTTCCAGTCGAACTTCTTGTGTCTTAAAAATGAGATCCTGCCAACCCCTCAAGTCGTCGAGGTTTTCCGGATTTCCCTTTACCACAAGGAGGTCGCCGGATCGCAGCCGCTCTCCGGGACCCGGGGCAAGCAGGTAGTGATTCTCCCGTTTGATGGCGATAACATCCATCCCCAATGCCGTGCCCATTCGGGTCTCTGCCAGCGTCTTTCCGGAAAGGGCGGATGGGCGTGGGACCTTTACGTTAAAAATATGGTCCGCCATTCGAAACTGGGAATTCGGACCCAGTTCCATCACCTGGGCGGTTGTCGTGAGGATATCATGGGAAGGCAGCAGGCGGCGGCCCACAAAGGTCATAAAGAGAACGCCGAAGACAAAGATAAAGCCGCCCACGGGGGTGAAATCAAAAAGCCCGAAGGGGGTGAGGTGGTTTTCCCTAAGCACGGCGCTCACCAGGATGTTGGGGGGAGTTCCGATCTCGGTGAGCAGCCCTCCCAGCAGGGAGCCATAGGCCAAGGGGAGGAGCAGCGCGGATGGGGCGCGCCCGGTGCTTCTGCAGATGTCCATGACCACCGGGAGCATGAGGGCGGCCACGGCCACATTGTTCATAAAGGCGGAAAGAAGCCCGGCCACCACCATCACGATCATCACCAGCAGGGTATCGTTGCCGCCAGCCAGTTTGACCACCCGGTTCCCGATGATATTTCCCACCCCGGTGCGGGTGAGCCCCCCGCTCAGGATAAAGACCGCCCACACGGTAATGACGGCTGGATTGCTGAAACCCAAAAGGGCATCGGTCGGGCTCACCAGGCCCGTGAGGGCAAGGCTTCCCAGAACCAGGAGGGCCGCCACCTCCATCGGCATCCACTCGGTGACCAGAAAAAGCACGGCTATGCCCAAAATGGACAGGACAAGGGCAATCTGCACGGTCATGGATGATCAGCCTCCCGGATTTTCTGAGGAAGACAGTTCAATTGAAATAGCCTGAAGGTCACCGGCTATGCAGAAAGCTTCGGAAGAAGAGCCGAAGCGAAACTCAAGACAAAGAAAAACCCGCACATATCGGTAATTGTCGTCAATAACGGCCCGGATGCTAAGGCCGGATCGGCTCCTATGCGCCGCAGGATCAGGGGAACCAGTCCTCCGAAACTGACTGCGACCACGGTGTTGGCGGCCAAGGATACCCCCACCACCAGGCCGAGATAGGGATTCCCCTTCCAAAGAAAAGCAGCCCCTCCCAGCAACATACCGAGTACGATACCATTGACGATACCGATGCCGGATTCCTTAGACAGCACCCTCAACAACTCTTTCGGTCTCACCAGTCCCAAGGTCAATTCGCGGATGCTGACAGCCACCGCCTGATTGCCGGAACAGCCGCTCATGTCCGATATAATCGGCAGAAACACCGCCAGCACGATGGCCCTCTCAAGGGTGTCCTGGTAAAGGGCGATCACACTGGCGGCGACGATATTCAGGAGGATGTTGACGCTCAACCATGACAGCCGTCTTGAAGACCGCCTGAATAGAGACATGGTCCTGAATTCCTCGCCGCCCACGATACCTGCAAATTTGAGAAAAAGCTGGTTGCTTCGCCTCGTTACTGCGTCCCTTACCGCCGCGCTGCGGACCACTCCGACGAGTCTATCCCTGTCGTCAACTACAGGTAGACCCAAGAAATTATATTGTCCGAAAAACTCCCTTAGATCCCTCAACGTTGTATCTACGCGCACCTTTTGAGGATCCCTTATCATTATTTCAGTGACCGGATTGTTTTTGGGTACCATCAACAAATCCCTTAAACGCAGCACCCCCAACAACTCCCCTTGTTCCGAGACGACGTACGCGTACTGAATGACATAATCGGAGTAAACCTCTCCATGCTCCCGCAATTCATCCAACACATCCTTTACCAGCATGCGGCTGGAAAAAGCGAGATACTCCGGGATCATCAGCCCTCCGGCAGTATCCTCCGGATAGGCCATCAGCTCTCTTAGCTTTTCGGCCTTGGGCTGAGCAAATTCCCCGATAATCTGATCTGCATCCTTCTCTTTAAGCCCTCGAAGAATGTCTACCTGCTGCCGGCTGGACATCTCTTCAACGATGACCGCAGCCTGCTCCGGGGGCATCTGCCTAAAGAGGCCAACAGATCCCCTTCCGGCAATTTTCAATAGCAGTTCCGCAGACCTTTCCGGCCCGAGCAATTCCAGCAGGCGCATCTGCTGCCCTTTGTTCAACTCGGCAACACCCCGCGCTTCGTCTCCGGGCTTCAGGCCTTCGAGAAATGCTTCTATTTGTGAGGGATCATCTGTTTGGATAGCCTCTATGAGTGTCTTCGCCGGACGCTCTTTATCTATAAAGACGTCTTGCATGAACCCTTCCTTTCATCATGTGGATTTCGAGAGATCCGGGCATACGTGGGAAAGGCATTGTCCCCACCCCTAAGCCGATGCCTGAGCAGCGGCCTTTTGGGCGGCCTTTTCATCCCAGACCTGAATGAGGTAGTCCTTTTGTTTCTCAAATTTCAGGGCCTGCTCTTCCACCAAATCTTCTGCCTCCTGAGACGACATCTCCCAGCTTTGTCGCACAAATGAGGCGACTCTTGCGTAATAGAGGGGAGTCATCAGATCAACGAGTTTGTAGCGATTGACGCTCCAGGAGTGAAAGGTGGCCGCCAATTCATAAAGAATCCGGACCCATGCATCGGTGGGAAGGTTGAACTGGCTTAAATCCATATCGGCAGCATTCTCGATCGCATTTATACTAGTCTGAGAAAAAATGTCCTTCCAGAGTGCAGAAAATTGCTGGAAGCCGATTTTAAAGTGTTCGACTATTCCCTCCAAGTTTACCATTATAGGTTCTGGCTCCACATATCCCTCGTACCCGAAGACTTCCACCGGTTGGCTATCCCTGATCCCTTTCCAGCAACTCTCATGCCGCTCCATAAGAAAAAAGATGGTCCAGAGTACCTGCCGAAACATGGGCCCAAGGTGCTGGCCGGGGTCCTTGGCGTCGTGGATCTTTGCACCCAGATTGGATTGGCAGATGCGAAACCCCTGGGTAATGGCGCTGGTGGTCATCCAGATGTCGATGCCGAATCGGGCCACATCCGTGTCCCACACATCCTGTTCGATGTAGAACTGTGCCAGGTCCCTTGAAATGGCGAAGTCCCCCCCGATGGGTTGGCGGATCCGTTTACCGTAGAGGGCACGGGTCAGATTGTAGACGATATTGTTGGTAATGGTGCCGTCATACTTGTGTCGCACATAGACGGGGGCCACAAACTGGTAGTCTTTTTCCAGCACCGGATCCAACAGGAATTTGACCCATTCCGGCGTGATGCTGCGAAGATCCGAATCCACCATGGCGCAGACACGAACATCCAGCCGAGCTGCTGCCTCAAAAAGGGATCGCAGGGCCGTGCCCTTTCCCCCCGGCCCACGGTAGATGGAGACCAGTTTCTCCTGCCAGGGCTTGAGCTGAAACTCCTTGGCCACCTCCCTGCTGTCGTCGGTGGACCCGCCGTCCGCCACAAAGATCACGCTTCGCATGCCCTTGTAGTGGGTGGCCAGCCCGTGACTCACCATCTGGATCACGTGGGCGATGGTGGTTTCGTTGTTGTAACAGGGGATGCCCACCAGGATATCGGC